>JANMAD010000134.1:0-10309 GCA_031359515.1 Acidobacteriota bacterium
TCGCGATGCTGCGCGAGGCTGCGCCTGTTGCTGCGACTGTGGCCACACGGCCGCGACACGGCGAAAGGCGCGCACCGGGCCATAGGCGAAGAGCGCCACCAGACAGCCAAGCACGACGAACGCAAAGGCGATACGGGAAAAGCGTGGATTGCGAAGGTGGGGGCGAGCAGACAGCGACATGCTTGGGGATTCCTTTTCCAGCTACCGTTCGGTGACGCCCTTTGTCAGGGTTAACTAGCAGCGAAAAGCTTGGGGCATCACGTGATGTACGGGCACGAGGGCCGGACAGATTGTCGTAGTCGCGGCGTAAAGCTTCAATGGGTCTTGCGCACGGGTCTGGACGAATAGGCAGCTAGACGTGTTAGCGGCGGCCGGCGCGGCGGCTTGCGGGGCTAAGGCATCAACTTGTGTTGCGGACAACCCATGAAGAAACCCAAGGCAGCAAGGGCGGTTCGGCAGGTATAGGCAGACGCGCAAAACCTTGCGTCGGGGCGACCCGACTAGCGGCTGCATCATACTTGAAAATCATGCCTTTGTTAAATGATTTACCACGAACGGGCGGAGATATCTCTGCCTCGCGCAGGCATAGACTCAAGCGGGTAAAATGGACAAGGCGCGAGCCGGTTCACGCCGGACCGCGCCTTGCGCCTTATTTGCCTGGCGTCGTCGTCCTGCCCTAAGGCGTGCCGTACCGCGCTTGATACTCAATGGAGTAGACGAAGCCGTTGATCATGGTGCGATAGTCGCCCGTTGCGTTCAGATAGTTGAGCCACGAGTTGTAGCCGGCCGGTTCAGGATCGCGCTGCAAGTAGCCGAAGTATTGCATCTGCACGAACGCGGCATTGAACTCGCGATTGGCGAGACCCGGATCATCTACAATCGTGCGTAAGACCTGCGCGCGTGTCTGGCGGCGTGCGGTCAGATCGTTGATGAGTTGGGCGCGATTCGGCAGCGTTAACGCAGCGGTGCGCGCGAGCGTATCCACGAAGTCCGCATCGGAGAGGCTTTCGTAGACGGCGCGCAGGTCGGGCCGTTCAAGCCATGCTTTCGTAAACGCGGTCTTGCGCGCTTCGACATCCTGCGCCGTCTGTCCGCCGGAGATGCTGTCCAGATCGGTCAGGAACTCTTCGTAAGACGGTTGCCGGCCCGTCGTCCCACCGGCGAACAGGTCAGGCAAGCTGGCCTTGTAGAAGCGGATGACGAAGAAGCCCTTGTCGCGGAACTCCGGCGAGCCGAAGAACGACGACGAGACGTTGATGCGGTCGCACGTCGCGTCAGACCCGGTCTTGCCGGGGCCGGGGAAGCCTTGATATGCGCAGTTCGTCAACACGTTCACCCACGCATTGAACCCGCCCGCGTCCGGTTCGCGTCCGAGGAAATCCAGATAGTGTTGCGCAATGAAAAAGGCCGCGCTGTTGACCGGGTTCGTGCTTTGTGCGTTGACGGCGACGTGTGCGGCGTCGGTCTTGCCGGGTTGCGCTGGCGGCCCTTGATCGTTGTCCACAATCGTCACTGTGGCGAAGCGCGGATCGGTGATGCCCCAACTCTCTGACGGATTGGCCAGCGCGACGCGGAATGTCTCGTCGCCCTCGATGTATGAATCGTCCGTGATGAAGAACCTGACGGTCTTAGTGGTGTCGCCGGGCGCAAACACGAGACGGCCGACCGAGGTCTTGAAGTCGCAACGCGCGCGGGCCTTGCCGTCCACACGCGCGCACGGTTGATTGTCGAACGGGTCGGTGGCAAAGGTGACGGCCGCGGCTTGCGTGATGTCACCCGTGCGCTCGACGGTCAGATCGAACTTGCCCACATTCTCGTTCAAACGGAAGTCCGTATTGGCCAGCCGGAAAGTGCCGATGCGGAAAGGCGTATCGGCCGGGCTGACGAGCAGGTTGTCGAACACCGCCTGGCCCGGATTCGCCACCGCGCCGGCCGTGCCCGCGCTCAACTCTGCGGCGAGCGCGCCGACACCGCCCGGCAGGGTGAAGCGCGCACGCTCAGTCCACGTATTGTCGAGACCGGTCGGACTGGTCTCGAAGAACATGGTGCGCGTGGACGCATCGTGCCGGTAACGCCAGAAGCGCATCAACGCCGGATCGAGCGGGACACTGTTCGCACCCTGCGGCGGCACGAGCGTGCCCGCTTGCCGCACCTGGAAGATCAACTGCCGCAGCGTCTCGGTCTGCGGGTGCACGCCGGACAACTTGCTGCTGGCGGCCTGCGACGGGTTCGGCTCAACGTCTTGGGCGATGAAGCGGAAGTAGTTTCCAGCATCCGCGCCGACGGAGAAGATCGTCTGTGCGCCGCCATCGGCCGTTTGCGGCACTTCGACCGCGGCCGTCGCGTTGGTGAAGTCAACCGCATCCACCGTCACGTAGCCGTTGAAACTCGCATCCGTGATCCCTGCGCGCGGCGTGATGGCGAGCTGCCCGTTTTGTTGCACCACCAACACGAGCGGATCAGTTGAGCCGGGTAGCTGCGTGAGCGTGCCGAGGCTGAACAGATTCGGATCGCGTTGATTGCCGCCAAAGCCGGTGCCGATGGACGGCGTCGGCGTGGGCAGTGGTTGCGGCGCGGCGCTGACGTTCGTCTGCATGCTCGTCGTCAGATTGGTGAAGTCCAACCGCGCCGGTGTAAAGGCTTGCCCGTTGCTGCGCGGCACAACTGTGTATGTGCCGCCCGGCGGCAGATCGGGGAACAGATAGAAGCCGCCGGGCAGCGTCGTCGTGCGCCGCGAGACTGTGCCGCTCATGTTGACGGTCACGTTCTCCACGCCGCGCCCGTTGCTATCCAGTAACCGCCCGGTGATGTTGATCGCCTGGATGCCGATGAAATCCCCCGTCTGGTTGCCGTTCAAATTAAGGAACGTGCGGAAGGCCGGTGTAAAGACCGTGCTCAGTTTCGTGGGCGTGATCGTGTAGTCGCTGCCCGCCGGTGTGTTGAAGCTGTAGCCGCCATTATTGTCCACCGCCGCGCTCGCCAACGTCGCGCCCGTGTTCGCGTTGCTCAAAGTCACAGTCACGCCGCTGAGGCTCGTGCCGTTTGCGTTGGCAATGCGCCCGCTGATCGTGATGGTCGTGAGCGTGCCGGTAAAGTCGGCGGTCTGATTCGCGTTCAGGTTCGCGAGCTCGCGGAAGGCCGGCGTGAAGGCAAAGCCGAAGCGTTGCGGCGTCACGCGATAAAGGCCGCCGGGCGCGAGACCGCTGAAACTGTAATTGCCATTAGCATCCGTGTTGGTTGCGCCAGACGTTGCGCCGCTCAGAATCAGCGCGACGCCACTAAGCGGAGCGTTACTGTTGTTACGCACAGTGCCGCTGATCGTGTACGTGGTCTGTGTGCCAATGAAGTCGCCGGTCTGGTTGACGCTCAGGTTCGGGAACGAACGACTCGGCGGCGTGAAGCTGAACGGGGCGCGCGTGGGCGTCACGTTATAGTTGCCCGCGCAGGAGAGGTTGGGGAACGAATAGTTGCCGGCCCCGTCGGTCGTCGTCGTTGCGCTTGCGCCGCCGCTGAGCGTGACGGTCACACCGGCGAGCGCGTTGTTCGCTTGATCGACGATGCGGCCGCTGATCGTGTAAGTCTGCGTCGTCGCGGTGAAATCGGCAGCCGTTTGGTTCGCGCTCAAGTTATTGAACGTGCGGTTGGGCGGTGTGAACGTAAAGCACTGGCGCGTGGGCGTGACTGTGTAGTTACCGCCAGCGGCCAGATTCGGGAACGAGTAGTTCCCTGCGCCATCGGTGGTCGTCGTGCTGCTGGCCGCACCTGTGAGTGTGACCGTCACGCCGCCGAGGTTGTTATTGACGTTATCAGAGACACGTCCGCTGATGGCGAAGGTCTGCTGCGTGCCCGTGAAGTTGGCCGTTTGATTCGCGCCCAACGCATTGAAGGTTTGGCTGGCGGGCACGAAAGCGTAATTCGCAAGCGCAGGCGTGACAGTGAAATTGCCCCGGCAGGGGAGCGCTGCGAACGAATAGTTGCCGTTCGCATCGGTTGTGGTCGAGGCTGTCTGCGCACCGCTCAACGAGACGGTAACGCCAGCGAGCGAGCTATTCGTTTGGTCGCTGATGCGGCCGTTGATCGTGTAAGTGTTGAGCGTGGCCGTGAAGTTTGCTGTCTGGTTGCTGCTGAGATTATTGAAACTGCTGCTCGTCGGCGCGAATACGTAGCAAGCGTTGGCGGGCGTCACCGTGTAATTGCCACCGCCGTTCACCGTAAAACTATAGTTGCCGTTCGCGTCGGTCGTGGTCGCGCCGGACTGAGCGCCGCTAAGGGCTACGCTGACGCCGGCCAGTCCGGCGCTATTGGTCGTGACCTGCCCGCTGATCGTGTAGGTATTCAATGTGCCGGTAAAGTTGGCCGTCTGATTGGCGCTCAGGTTGTTGAAAGTCTGGCTCGGCGGGGTGAAGGTATAGTTCGCCAACGAAGGCGTGATGGTGTAGTTACCGCCAGAGGCGACATTGGCGAATGAATAGTTGCCGGCCGCATCCGTCGTGGTTGTCGCCGGGGCCGATCCGCTAAGCGTGATGGTGACGTTGGCGAGCGGATTGTTGCCGCCGTCGCGCACCGTGCCGTTGATGGCAAATGAGGTCGTAGAAACTGACAGCGTGAACGTCGCGTCCGTCGTCGTGCCGCAGTTGTCCGTCGCTCTGATCGTGATGGTGTGCGTACCGGCCGGTGCGGCATTGCTCAACGTGACTACACCCGTCGTGTTATTCACCGAGATCGATCCGGTGTACGTGCCCTGACTCTGAACGACGATGCTGCTGATGCTGCCGTTATCGCTCGGCCCGGTCGCCGGATTGATGGTCAACGAGCCGCCCTGCGCTACCGTCTGCGGCGAAGCATAGCTGAGCGTTGGCGCTGTGTTAGTTGTGACCGCAACATTCAAAGTGGCGTTCGCGGTTGCGCTCGCGCTGTCGGTGACGGTCAAGGTGAAGCCGGCATTCGTCGCCGTGCAATTGGCGACGACGTTGGCCGTGACGACCCCGGCTGCGTTGACGCTGAGATTGGCAACGGTGACGCCGTTGACCGTGGCGCTTGCGCCGCCGTTGACGGTGACGGTTAAAGTGTTGGCCGCTTGGTCAGCATCGCCGACGTTGGCAATAGGCGCATTGCTGGCGGCGCTGCCTTGTTGCCGGCTGACGCCTGCCTGCGCGGTGATGGTTGGCGGGGTATTGCTACTGCAAGTACGCACCAAGACTTGTAGGTTGTTGCCGCCCTCGCTGGGGCTGGCGAGGTCTTGCAGTCCGTCGCCGTTGAAGTCGCCCGTGGCCACGAAGCGCCGGAAGGTGCTGAGGTTGATAGTGGTGGCCGCGCCGAACGTGCCGTTGCCATTGCCCAATAGAATGGAGACGGTGTTCCCGCCGGCCGTGATGAGGTCTTGCTTCCCGTCGCCGTTGCTGTCGCCGATGATCACGCGCTCTTGCCCGGAGGGCGCGGCTGTGTCTGTGGCCGCGCCGAATGTGCCGTTGCCGTTGCCTAACAGGATCGACACGGCGGCGGTACTGGACTTCGAGACGGCGAGGTCTTGCTTACCGTCGTTGTTAAAGTCGCCGACAGCGACGGAGGTGGGATTGTTCCCGACGGTGAAATTGCTGGCCGCGCCAAACGCGCCGGTGCCCGTGCCGAGCAGGACGGAGACGTTGTTGCCGCTCACGTTCGGCACAGCAAGGTCGCGGTTGCCGTCGTTATTGAAATCGCCCACATCCAAGGCGAACGGCGCGGCCCCGGCATTGAAGTTGGTCGCTGCGCCGAACGTGCCCGTGCCCGTGCCGAGCAAGACGGAGACGTTGGTGGAGCCGGTATTGCCCGCTGCCAAATCCAGATTACCGTCGTTGTTGAAGTCGCCCGCCACAACGTAGCGGGGGCTGCTGCCGGCGGTGAAATTGCTGACCGCGCCAAACGCGCCGGTGCCCGTGCCGAGCAGGACGGAGATGTTGTTCGCGCCCTCGTTGGCGGTGGCGAGATCGAGATTGCCGTCGCCGTTGAAGTCGGCCGCGATGATCGAATGCGGCGTGCCGGCGGCGGCGAAGTTAGTGGCATTGCCAAACGTGCCATCGCCGACACCCAAGCGCACGGTGACGTTGGCCGAGCCGTGATTAGCGACGGCGAGGTCTTGCTTACCATCGTTGTTGTAATCGGCCACGGCGACGGCGAAGGGCACACTGCCGAACGTGATGTTGCTTGCGGCGGCGAAGGTTGGCGTGCCGCTACACGCCGTCGGCGGGTTGACGATCAAGTTGAAGGTTTTTGTCACGGACGCGCCACTGCTATTGAAAGCTCTGACGGTGACGACATACGTGCCGGCGGGCTGCGCGTTGTTGATGCGCACGACGCCGTTCGTCGGGTTAGCGAACAGGTAGCCCTTGAAGTTGGGCGTGGTCGTGGCTGTGATGCGCGTGGTATTGGTCGGAAATGCGTCGGGCGTGGAGAGCGCGTTGCCGCCGGTCGTCAAGGTCGTATCGAAGTAGTTGCCGAGCGTGGGCGGCGGCGCATTGAACGTTCCCTGAATGGCAAAGTCGTAAGGGTTCTCATCCGCATCGTTATTGGCGATGCTCACGGTCGCCGTGCGCAAGCCGGCGGCGCTGGGCGCAAACTGGATCGTAAGGGTAGTTGTGCCGCCACTGTTAACCGGCGATGTCGGTTGTGTGGTCACGATGAAGTCGGCAGCATTAGCACCCGTAATGCTGACCTTCGGCGAACCTGTTAAGTTGAGCGCGCCCCCGCCCGTATTTTCAATCGTAAAAGTATGAGAGACCGCACCGCTTGCGACTGTGCCGAAGTCTGTATCGTCCGTCGCGCTCGGCGTCGTGTCGCCATCGGCGATGGATGTGCCGTTGCCTTTGACGTTCATCTCCGGCAGCGAGTTGAAACAATCCATCCCGACCCAATTCGATGTGGCCCCTGATAATGCAAAATTATTCAAGGTGCTGTTCAGGCCATTCGCGGTTGAATCCGTTAAGGTGGTGATACCGGCGTTGTTGCCGCCCGCGACACCTTGATTGAATTTGTAGTAGAGCAACAGGGACGAGGGCAGCGCGCCCGTGAGTTCCGAGTTGAGATTGCCGCTGATTTCGGCCGCGGTGCGGGCGACCGTCCAGACGCGAAAATCATCAATCAGTCCGTTGAATGGATTCGTCGCCGTGTTGGTCGAATTGCGACGTGCGCCGATGCGGAAGTTAAAGGTGTTGCCTGTGAGCGTCGGTGTACCGCTCGCGTTGGCCGTGCCCGCTTGGACGCCATTGATGTAAGCGGTAAACGTGTTGCCGCTGCGCACGATGGCATAGTGCGTACACACGCCGACGAGCACAGAGTTAGCGGCAGTGTTAACAGCCACGCTTGCGCCGGAGCTGTTCAGGAAGAAGGACATCGAATTGTTGTTCGAGTTTATTTCGACGCGGAACGCGGGCGTGCCGATGCCACTCTGATCCTGCGCGAACAAGATCGGGAAATTGGCGGTGGCATTCGCCTTGAGCCAGAACTCAAAGGTAAAGTCGCCGCTCGCCAATGTTGTCAGCGGCGCGCGTTCGGTGAAATCATTGACCCCATCAAAATTCAGCGCTGTGCCCGGAGTCCCGCTCGTTCCTTGAATCGCAAAGTCGTAAGGATTTTCGTCCGCGTCGTCGTTGGCGATGCTCACCGTGGCGTTGCGCGTGCCAGCCGCGCTGGGCGCGAACTGGATCGTGAAGGTGGTCGTGTTGCCGGCGCTCACCGGCGAAGTCGGCTGCAAGGTGACCGTGAAATCGGCAGCGTTAGCGCCGCTGAGCGCCACTTTGGGCGTGCCTGTTAGATTGAGCGCGGCTCCGCCTGTGTTCTCAATCGTAAATGTATGCGCGACTGTGCCGCTTGAGATAGTGCCAAAGTTGGTGTCGTCCGTCGTGCTTGGCGTCGTGTCGCCATCGGTGATGGAGACGCCGTTGCCCTTCACGTTGATTTCGGGCGTGGGCGGGGCTTCAAAAGCACCAACGTCCACTGTGCCAACGAAGCGCGCGAAGCCGGGGCCGCGCTGATCTGTGGTGAGTCCGGCGCTTGTGGCCGCCGCATCGCTGCCGGTGTTGGCGGCGGCGCTGGAGATGTTGATCGCATGTGTGAACGTCGGCCCACCGTTGTCGGCCAACGCGCCCAGATTCGGGTTCGTGGTTCTGGAAGCGCCATTCACTGTGCCTAAGGTGTTGCTGGTCAGCACAACGATATTGAAGGCGCTCGTATTGATCGTGGCCGCCGACGTTGCTGTCGCACGCTTCTCGTTTGCCAGATCAGACGTGGCGGTCGAGTTGGCCAAAATAGTGTTGTTCAGCGTAACGGCCGCCGCCGCGTCCGTGATGCCGTTGGCCGTTTCGTGCGTGAGGTTGAAGATCGCGCCGCCCGCCGTGTTTGCGGGGCTGGCGTTACCGTTCCGCGCGACGTTGTTGCTGAACGTGGCGTTAGTGAGAGTGACGTTGCCGTTCAGGTTGAACAAGCCGCCGCCGTGACCGTTGCCGGAAACCGCGCTGGCATCCCCACGCAAACCGCCCTCGGCCGTGTTGGCCGAGAAGGTGGAATTAAGAATCGTCACCGTCCCGCCATAGTTGCAGACCGCGCCGCCGAGACCGCCGCCACCGCCGCCGCCCGCTTGGCCAGCACCGCTGCCTGCCCCTGCGCCGAAGCCGGCCGCACCAGCCGCACCGCCGCCGGAGAACGCGCCCGCGCCGCCGCCGCCGCCGCCAAAACCGCCAGCAGTCCCTCGCAGTCCGTTGCCGCCGCCGCTGCCGCCGCCGCCGAAGCCCCCGATCCCGCCGCTTGAGCCGCCGCCACCGCCGATGCCACCCGCCGCGCCGGCCACACCGCCGTTAGGCCCGCCGCCGTCTCCCCCGGTTGTGCCGGAGCCGTTGCCACCCGCCGCCCCTAAACCGCCGCCGCCGCCGCCGCCGCCCGCACCGCCGGTGCCGCCGCCCGTGCCGCCTGCGCCGCCTTTAGCCGTATTGCCGGTCAACAGCGAATGGCTCACGACGAGCGTGCCCTGATTGAGGATTGCGCCGCCCAATCCGGCTGCGCCGCCACCGCCCGCGCCGCCACTTGCAGCCGTCGCGTTGCCGCCGTTGAACCCTTGCGCGTTGCCGCCGGAAAGAGTCAGGTTAACCAGCGTCAGACTACCTGCCGGCGTTATGTGAAACAGGCGGAAATTTGAACCGCCGCTCCGGTTGACCGTGATGCCGTTGTTGCCGGTTGGCCCCGTGATGCTGATGGGAGACGAGATGACGAGCGCGGTCGGCCCGAACTCACCGTCGTCCAAGCCCGTGTCAAAGGTGCTCAGATTGATCGCAGCGTCGCCGCCGGAGACGAGGCTCGCGGCGAAAGTGATGGTGTCCACACCGACCTGATTATTAGCATCAAGTATGGCCTGTCGGAGCGAACCTGCGCCGGCATCATTGGTGTTGGTAACGGTGAATGTCGTGCCTGCCCCCTGCCCCGTCCCCTGAATGGCAAAGTCGTAAGGATTCTCGTCTGCATCGTTATTGGCAATGCTCACGGTCGCCGTACGCAGACCGGCGACGGTTGGAGCGAAGCGGATCGTGAAGGTGGTCGTGCTGCCGGCGTTGACCGGCGAGACAGGCTGCGCTGTGACAGTGAAGTCGGCGGCGCTCGCGCCCGTGATGCTCACTTTCGGCGTGCCCGTCAGGTTGAGCGCAGCACTGCCCGTGTTCTCAATCGTGAAGGTGCGCGCGACGCTGCCGCTTGAGAGTGTGCCGAAATCAGTGTCGTCCGCAGCGCTCGGCGTCGTGTCGCCATCGGCAATGGACACACCATTGCCTGTGACATTGATCTCTGGCGCTGGCAGCGGTGCGCAGCCGGGCGTTGCATTCAGGAATGGGTCGGCGTCTATATTGCCGGTATAGCTGTCGCCGCTGCCGCCGAGGTTGGAAGGCCCGTTGGCCGCGCCCCAGTAATTGTTTTCGGCGTTGATGAGATTAGCCGGGGAGTTGTTCCGCACCGCCGTGTTGTTGCCTTTGAAGGTATTATTCGTCAGCGTCGCCTGTGCGTTGGAAATATTAATGCCCGCGTCGCTGCTAAAGGTGACGACGTTGCAGGTGAGGCTATGGGTACCTGCGCCGCCATTCAGACTGATACCGTTTGAGCGTTTGGCGATATTATTCTCGGTGAGCGTCAGATTGTTACTGTTATTGACGGAAAGCCCCGTGCCACCTGACCCCGTCGCAAGGCTCAACTCCAGATTTTTCACCGTCGCGTTATCGGTGCTATCGAGGCGCAGCACCGTATCTGTCAAAGAAGTCTGCCCACCGTTATCGGCCATGACGACGTTCGCGCCCGT
>JANMAD010000177.1:0-11722 GCA_031359515.1 Acidobacteriota bacterium
GACTGTTGCCACACTCTCCGCACGCGCGTCCGCAAACAAGTGCAGCCGCACAGACTGCGCCGTCGGGGCCCAGAGTTTTAGCGCGGGGGCAAGTTCGCGGTCGCCGCGCCAGACGACGCCGAGCGCGCCCGTGTACGTGTACAGATCGTCCAGCACGCCGGGCAGTTGCAACGAGGTCGCAGCGAGCAACTGCCCTTGCGCGTTCATCTCGGCAAGGGCGATCTGTCCCTGCAAAATCGCCGGCACTTTATCAACGTCCGCCGGACTAAGCTTCAACGCGGCGAAACTCGCCAGATGCGGGAACTTTGCGCGCAAGGTGGGCGACAGACCGGCCGCGTCGTATGTGAGCGCAAGCGCGTCGCCGCCGCTGATTCCAGCCGGCGTCAAACTCAAGCCGCCGGCTGGCGCGAAGAACAAGCGATAAGTGTTCGTCGCCGCGCCCGCGCCCTGCGGCCATGCGATGGTGTCGCGCGTGAGCCAGTGCGCCCGCGCCTTCGTGAGATCGCCGCGTGGTGCAGTCGGCGCAGGCTGCGCGGCCGCACTCAACGCTAACAGCACGATGAGCAGCAGCGCGCAGCAGCCGGCCGCGAACGAACGTTGCTTGAGCTTGATCATTTGTCGCCCCTGCGCGACGCAGTGCGGGATCGTCTGATCGTGGCGCGCTTGCCGGTGCGCGCCGTCGTACACGCTTACCGCTCGTTCCCTAGTCCGGTGCTGGGCACGGGCTGCGCCGATTGTGGCGTGATGAATGGCTCATGCTCGTCGCCCGCGATCACGGCGCGTTCGGGCGCGTCACCCATATCGCGCACACGCATTACCAGCAACGCAGCGAGCAGCATGAAGCAGCCGCCGATGAGCACCACGTAGAGCGGGCTGCGCGGATTATTGACGCCGAAGATGCCGCGGATAAGCGGGCCGAACGTGAGCGCCTGCGTGATCTCCGGGATGACGATGAAGAAGTTGAAGACACCCATGTACACGCCCATCCGCGCCGCCGGCAGCGCACCCGACAGGATGGCATAGGGCATCGAGAGGATCGACGCCCATGCGATACCGACCCCGACCATCGAGAGCACCAACAGCCATGGACTGTTGATGAAGTAGATTGATAGTAAGCCGAGCGCTCCGCAGATCAGGCAGAAGGTGTGGACGGTCTTGCGACTTGTGGCCGCGGCCAGCTTCGGCAGCAAGAATGCGACCGCGAAGCAAGTGATATTCATAAACGACATCGCGAAGCCGCCCCACTCGACCCCGCGCGTGTATGCCTCAGACTGCGGATCGACTGCGCCGAAGACGTGGCGCGCGACGGCTGGGACGTAGAACAGCCACATGCAGAAAAGGCCCAGCCAAGTGCAGATTTGCACGGGCGCGAGTTGGCGCATCGTCTGCGGCATCTCGCGCAAGGCCATAACGATTTCACTCAGCCCTGCACCGAAGCCCGCCTTCTCACGGCGCATACGGTTGAACGCTTCCATGTCCTCCGGCGGATACTCTTTGGAAGTCACGACCGTCCAGATCACAGCCAATAGAAACGCCACTGCACCGATCTGAAAGGCGTACTTAATTGTCAGAGGGATGCCGCTCGCCGTGTTGCCAGATACGCCGAAGCGCCGGAACGCGAGCGGCAGCCAGCCCGCAAATGTCGCACCCAGTCCGATGAAGAACGACTGCATGACGAAGCCGGTGGTGCGTTGGTCTACATTCAGCTTGTCCGCGACGAAGGCCCGGAACGGCTCCATGCTGACATTGATGCTGGCGTCGAGAATCCAGAGCAGCCCCGCTGCCATCCAGAGACTTGAAGAGGTCGGCATAAAGAAGAGCGCGACGCTGGCGAGGACGGCCCCGACGAGGAAATACGGGCGGCGACGACCAAGCGGCCCCCACGTGCGGTCGCTCATCGAGCCAATGATCGGCTGAATGATGAGGCCTGTGAGCGGCGCGGCGAGCCAGAGGATCGGCAATTGGTCGGGGTTCGCGCCGAGCTTCTCGTAGATGCCGCTCATGTTGCCAAGCTGCAAGCCCCAGCCAAACTGTATGCCGAGAAAGCCGAAGCTCATGTTCCAGATTTGCCAGAAGCTCAGACGTGGTTTCTGCATGTAGCACCTCCGGTGCGGGATAGCAATTAGCGATTAGCTGTTAGCTCTTAGCTCTTAGCTCTTAGCTTTTTGTCTTTAGCTAATCGCTAATAGCTAACAGCTAACAGCTTTTCAGCGCGCATAAAGATTGATGTCCTCGACGAGCACGTTGCGATCAAGCGCGAGCGCGTAGAGTAGTGTGCGCGCCATGTTGCGGACGTGGACGAAGCCGGGGCGCGGCTCGTCGTGCGCGCCTGTGTTCTCTACGTCAACGAGACCGGGGCAGAGATTGAAGACGCGTATGTTCGCGCCGGTCTTGCGGGCATGGTCGCGCAAAGATTCGGCATAGCCGAGCAGACCGAATTTCGCGGCGCAGTAGGCGGGCACATCCGCGTAGCCGTGCTTGCCCGCTTGCGATGAGATGTTGACCACATCGCCGAAATCTTCGCGCAGCATATAGGGGAGCGCGGCCCGCACCAACCACATCGCGCCGCGCAGGTTCGTCTCCAACACCTTATCCCAACCCGCATCCGTGATTGTCTCGACCGTCTCCT
The DNA here is from genome assembly GCA_031359515.1 of Acidobacteriota bacterium. Taxonomy (GTDB): domain Bacteria; phylum Acidobacteriota; class Blastocatellia; order Pyrinomonadales; family Pyrinomonadaceae; genus QHXQ01. Next base: position 2,630 of record JANMAD010000177.1, read on the forward strand.
GCACAGCGAGGCCCGAGTTATTGATCAGCAGATCAATCGTACCGAACCGTGCCGCCGTCTCATGCACGAGTGCTTCGGTCTGTTCGAGGCTGCGAACGTCGAAGGCGTGTGGGTGAACTCGTTCCCAGCCGACCAATTCGTTCACATCGTCCGCCGTGCTCCGCAATACTTCTTCGCGGCGTGAAGCGATCACCACCCTGACGCCGTGTATAGCGAGTTGCTCAACAAACGCGCGCCCGATGCCTGTGCCGCCGCCCGTGATGATGGCGACTTGTTCGTTCAGAGGTTTATCGCGCAATGTCATAACACGTCTCGCGGCGACTACGCGCAGTTGCTACTTCAACGGCCCATCTCGGACACAAAGATGCTTGCGGAGCGTGCGGGCAACGTAACTTTAAGCTTGCCGCCAGCCATGCGCTCGGCGCGGCCAACGCCGAGCCGGTCTGCCCAAGCCGTGCTGCTGCGCAGGCCCGCCGGAGAAATATCGAACTCGAAGGTCGCGGGCTGCGCATCGTTGTTGAAGACAATGATGACCGCGTCTTGCCCCGTCTTGCGCGCGTAAGCCCACTGCTGTTCCGCGACGTAGAGGTTGACGAGCGCGCCGCGCCGGAGCGGCTCAAGCTCGCGGCGCAAGCGACCGAGCAGGCGCAGATGTTCGATGGCTGCGCGCTGGTCGGGCATGCGCCCGTTGGCGTCGAAGGCGCTACGCAGATCATTGGGGAAGCCGCCGGGAAAGTCTTGCCGATTGTCTGGATCGCCCGTGCCGAGCATGGCGATCTCGTCGCCATAATAGAGTTGCGGCGTGCCGCGCATCGTCATCACTAACGTCTCGGCGAGTTTCAAGCCCGCGACGTTCGCGCCCTGCTCGCTCATGAAGCGGCCCATGTCGTGGTTGCCGATCACGGGCAGCAGCACGCTCGCGTTCGGGTAGAGATGATCGTAGCTGACTGTCTGCGCCAACTGCCGCAAGGGGCGTCCTTGCGCGAACGCGGCGCGCAACGGATAGAGCAAGGGGAAATCGAAGAGCGTATCCAATCCTGTATCCACGCCATCGGAGCGCACACGCCCGCCTTGATAAAAAGCGCAGTGCCCGATATCGCCGTCCAACACTTCGCCGACCACGTTGACGTGCGGGTACTCGCGTTTGATCGCCGCCGTCCAGTCGCGCCAGAAATCGTTCGGCACGTACTGCCACGTGTCCTGCCTGATGCCGTCGAGACCGGTCATGCCGAGCCACCAGAGCGTGTTCTGGATCAGGTAGCGCGCGGTCTCCGGGTCGTGTTGATTGAGGTCGGGCAGGATGTCTATGAACCAGCCGTCGAGGACGGCGCGCTTGAGTTCGGGCAGCGCGTGCGGGTCGTGCAGCACCCACGTCTGAAACGGGTTGGCGAGGTGTTTAGCCTGCGTGCCGTTGTACCACGTCGGCGTCGGCGCATCTTGTGCCCAGGGATGATAGGGGCCCGTGTGATTGGCCACCTGATCCTGCATGATCTTCATGCCGAGCCGGTGCGCTTCGTCAACGAGCCGCCGCAGATCATCCATCGTGCCGAAATGCTCTTCGACGCCGTAGAAATCCACCGCGCCGTAGCCGTGATAATCGGTGATCGGCTTCTTCAGCCCGCCCGGCGCGTCCGCGTAAATCTCGCGCTCGTTCAGATGATTGACGTTGTCGTACCAGGGCGTGAGCCAGATGGTGGTGACACCGATGTCTTTCAGGTAGGGCAAGTGTTGTGTGACCCCGGCGAAGTCGCCGCCGTGATAGTAGCGCGACTGGTTGCGATCATAGAGACCATGCGAGACGGGCGGATCGTCGTTCGTCTGATCGCCGTCGGCGAAGCGATCAGTCATGATCAGATAGACGACATCGTCTGTGTTGAAGCCTTGAAAGCGACCGGCGCGAGCGAGCGGGGCGGTGATTTCAAACGGCGCAGTTGTCGCCCCGCGCGTGGTCGACACGCGCAACTGGCGCACGCCCGGTCGTGCCTGCGGCGCAAGCGTCACATCCGCGAACAGATATGTGCCCGCCGCGTTGACGCGCACGCGACTCACAGTCAGCCCTGTGCCCGCCGCTTCGACCCGTGCGCCCGTCAGGTTGCGCCCGCGTAACAGCACGCGCACAGGATTGATCGAATGCCCCGCCCACCAATTGGGCGGCTCGACCTTCGTCACTTCGGGTCTGCCCTGTGCAAAGCCGACGGTGGACATGATCAAGAGCAGGGCGACGAGATAACCAAGCCGGTTATGCATTGCGTGTCTGTGCGTGGTGTTCATGGGCGGTCGGTTGCTTTCGTAGTTGGTTCTTGGGTGCGCGCGTTTTCACCGCAGAGACGCAGAGTTAGCGCAGAGCAGCGCAGAGAGTTGCTCGCTGTCTCTGCGGCCCTCTGCGTAGTCTCCGCGTCTGCGGCGGTTAATCCGGCTTAAGCCAAACTTACGCTAACTGACTGTCGGCTTCGTATCCGTCTCCGGCGCAAGGTTGCGCCCGTACAGTTCCGATAGTTCTTTGAGCCGGTCGCGCAGCTTCGCGGTCAGAGCCTTGCGTTTGTAGCGCCAGCCCCAGTTGCCCGCCGTGCTGTTCGGCAGATTCATGCGCGCGTCAGTGCCGTAACCAAGCACGTCCTGCAACGGCACGATGGCGGTGTTGGCTACCGACGCGAAGACTGTGCGGATGAAGTCCCAGTGAATCTCGCGCCCGTTGGTGTGCAGATACTTGAGACAAAAGTTGCGCTCGCGCGCGATCTGCGCGGCCGTGCGCGTCGAGCCTGCGCCCGCTGCCGAGTTGAACCAACCGGCGGTCGTATCGTTGTCGTGTGTGCCGGTATAGGCGACGAGATTTTGGTGGAAGTTGTGCGGCAAATCTATGTTCTTCATGTCGCCGCCGAACGCGAATTGCAGGATGCGCATGCCGGGAAAACCGAAGTCGTCGCGCAGGGCTTCGACATCGGGCGTGATGACGCCGAGGTCTTCGGCAAGGATCGGCAAGACGCCGAGCGCATCTTTGATCGCAGTGAACAACTCGCGCCCCGGCGCATCCACCCAACGCCCGCGCTCCGCCGTCTGGTCGCCGCCCGGTATCTCCCAACTCGCCGCGAAGCCGCGAAAGTGATCTATGCGCAGGATGTCGAACTCGTGCAAGAGCGCGCTGATGCGCTCGATCCACCAGCGAAAACCTTCTGCGCGCATGCGCTCCCAATCGTAGAGCGGATTGCCCCAAAGTTGGCCGGTCGTGCTGAAGTAATCGGGCGGCACACCGGCGACGACGCGCGGGCTGCCGTCCTCGTTCAGCTTGAAGAGATGTTTGTTGACCCACACGTCCGCCGAATCGTGCGCGACGAAGATGGGGATGTCGCCGATGATCTGTATGTGCCGCTCGTTGGCGTAAGCCTTGAGCGCAGCCCATTGGCGGAAGAAGAGGAACTGCCAGAACTTGCGCGCTTCGATGCGCTCGTGCAGATGCTCGCGTGCGCCTTTGAGCGCGTCCGCGTCGCGCGCGACGATGGGCCGCTCCCACTTGTGCCACGCCGCGCCATCGCGCACGTCTTTCATCGCGCGGAAGAGCGCGTAGTCGTCGAGCCACGCCGCCGCCTGTTGCGTGAAGGCCCAGAAGTCGCTGCGCAGATGCGTGTCGGTCGTGCGCTGAAAGTTCTCGAAAGCGCGCCAGAGCAGTTTCTGTTTGTACTCGATGACGGGGCCGTACTCGATGCGCTCAGCGTTGACCGGCGGCGGATCAGCGATGTCCTGTTTAGTGAGCAGGCCCTGTTCGACGAGCCGTTCCGGGCTAATGAAGAGTGTGTTGCCGGCGAAGGCGGAGAAGCATTGATAAGGCGAATCGCCGTAGCCGGTCGGCCCGAGCGGCAGCACTTGCCAGAGCGTCTGCCCCGCGCCGGCGAGAAAATCTATGAAGGTGTATGCTTCAGGCCCGAGATCGCCGACGCCGTACGGGCCGGGCAAAGATGTCGGGTGCAGCAAGATACCGCTCGCGCGTGGAAAGCTCACGACCAAACCCCTTAGTTGTCAGGTTGGACAAAGCTTATAAGGCAGAGCAGGGCGCTTGTCAAAATGTTTCTGGCTGCCGGGCGGCGAAATAACTACAAAGATACGAAGGACACAAAGGCGAGCTACAGTTCAAGCATGTGCGCGGCGTTGATGCGCGCGGTCTTCGTTAGCACAGAGTCGCTTTTGAATTTGCGCTTACTTTCTTTTCGGTTCATTGCCTATCGCTGCCACGAACCCCTGCGCAACCATGTAAACTCCTGTGCCACCGCAGTGCGCACACCTGCCATTGCCCCCGCAGTTGCTACAGTTACTCCCGGTGCCTCCACAAACATGGCAAAGACCATTCCCCCCGCAGTAATAACACTTTTCTCCAGCGATTGGGTTGGCGGGATATGCCAACACTGCCAGATCGGCTAAGTTGCGACGTTTCATTTTAGTTTTCTGCCTCCTGATAGGGTGCTGCGGGCGCGCCAGCGTCGGCTATGTTAGATGGCTCGCCCGGTTTTTTTTTCGCGTCAACGATAGGTCTGAACCAACTCCCTGAAGTCCCACGTCGGCTTGTAGGGGATGTTGGTGCCGGCGATCACGTCGTGGATCGGGTCGATCCAGTAATAGTTACTGCCGCCCTGCACTTTGTAAGGCTGACCGGTCTGCGGGTCAACGACGCGCGTCACGTTCTGCAAGATGTCGCCCGTCTGCTCGGTGCGGCGCTCCCACGAAGCCCAACGCTCGTTCGCCGTCTGCTGTTGGAGGTTCGCGGAGAACGCACGGTAACGTTGGAAGTTGTCCAGTATCCGCATATCAGCCCCCACATTGGCTCGCCACCACTGGGGATTCATTCTGAAGCTGGCCTGTATCCTTTGCAGCACGGCGTCCGCCTGCGTGGCGCGACCGGCCGGAGCATGGAAGCCGCTCAGATTTGAAACGTTCCAAATATTACCTACGCCCGGATTGACACTCCTCGTCGTTGTCACGAACAAGTAACCCACGTAGGGCTGGTTGCCGTATTGGCAGGTGTAAATCACCTCGCCCGCATAGACCTGATCGTTGCCCGTCAGAAGCCCCTGTGCGGCTAAGTACTGGACATAGTCGGGCCGTTCAGTCCGGCGCAGCCATTGAAGGTTGTTGCAGGCTCGCCCGAAGTTGTTCTGGATATAGCTGATCGCGAAATTTACCGGCGGCATGAAGTCGAGGATCGGACTGTTGGTGCCTGGATACATCATGCCACGGTAGTAACCCAGATTTGCCAGAGTCTGGTTCGGCTCGATGATTTGGGTGGGCAGGCTGGCATCATTGGTACGCACAAACTGACCGTCCGGCGACTGCGCAACGATTTCGTCCCGCCTACCGACGGAGCCTGTGCGTCTGATCCCGCCTGACACCCGCCAGCCCGCGGGGACTTCGGCGCTGAACGCGCTCTCGGTCGGGTCTTGCCAAGTTTGGAACTGCAACCCCGCGAGCGGATCGGAGCCACGACCACCCTGCCCGCCGCCGCTTGCCTGCGTCACGCGGAAGCTGCTGAGGATGCGCGCGAAGACAGGCTCAAGCGATTGAAAGCGCGCGGGCTGCCCGGCGACGCCGTAGAAGAAGAGGGTCGCGCCCTGCGGTGTGTTCGCCCACCAGAGCGCGGTGGTCTCTCGGAGCGCGCTCTCGTCCGCGCCGACGGCTCGCACCCCGTTCGGGCCGAACTGCCAGCCGCTCCTCGGCATGCTCCATCTCTGCCGCGGCCAAAGCTGACCGGAGAGACCTACCAGCATGCTCTGTGCGCGCCGCGCGTCGAGCTGCCCTTCGACCCGAAGCGGCATAATCGTCACGCGCTCCATGTTGGGCCCCGCGACCGTGACGCGCCCCGACTCGTTACGCACCTCCCAGTCTGTAGGTAGCTCGACCGAAAACCCTAGCGGGTCACGGTGGATCGTCCAACTCTGTGCGACCGTCGCTGTGCAGCCCACGAGCAGCAGTGCTGCCGCGAGCACATGTCCGAATACGGTGAGCTTAAACATGGTCTTCATCTCCTGAGTTGCTGCTTCGTGCGTCGGGGGCGGGCGCATGATCTGCGAAACTCTCGCGACGGCCGGCCCCCGTCTGTCCGCGCGACGCGCGAGGAATAAACCTCTAATTGATTTCGAGTAGCGTCTGTTCGTGCATCTCGCTGTCCCTCCGCCACAAGCTGAGGCGTTGCGGTCACGAACACCGCCGACGGTACTGACTTGTGCTTCTGCCCACATACGCGAGAGCGGGCGGCGAAATGTGACACGACGAGCAAAGATTTTTGTGCAGCAGTGGATTTCCTGTTGAGACTCAGGCAGGGCGGGCGCGGGGCGTGCGGCCGGCGGTCGTTCAGCCAGCACCGCAGAAGGCGGTGGCGGAGAGGTTGCTTGCTCGATCTCTCCGCCGCCGCCCGCGCGGTGCTGGCTGAACGTTGCTATCGTGGGCGCTGCACTACGGTTTGCCGAAGCGTTTGCGGTACTCGATGGAGTTGACGAAGCCGTTGACCATGGTGCGGTAATCGCTCGGATGCGCGTTCAAGTAGCTGAGCCAGCCGGTGAACCCGCCCGCCTCCGGGTCGCGCCGCAAGTAGCCGAAATACTCCATCAGCACAAACGCATCGTTGAACATCTGCGCCTTGACCACGGCGCTCTCCACGATATCGCGCAAGACCTGCGCCCGCGTCTGTGTGCCATTGTTCAGGTTCGCCACCAACTGCGCTTTGTTCGCCACTGTGACGCCCGCCGTCTGTTCCAGCTTGTCCACATATGCTTGATTCGATAACGGGTCATAGATGGCGCGGAAGTCAGCGCGCTGCACCCACTCGTTAGTGAACGCATCACGGTTGGCCGTGACTTCGGCACTGGTCTGCCCCGTCACCCGCTGCGAGTCGCGGGTGAAGGCGCGGTAGTCGGGGTTCGTGCCCAAGCTCACCTTGTAGAAGCGGATGACAAAGTTGCCCTTGAGCATGAACTCGTTGGAGCGGAAGAAGCGTGAAGAGGTCTCGATGCGGTCGCAGGTCTGACCGCCCGGCGGGCAGGTGCTCAACTGATTGACCCACGCATTGACGCCCGCCGGCTCGCCCACGCGGTTGAGGAAGTCGATGTAGTGCATCTGCACGAAGAACTGCGCCGCGTCAATCGGGTTCGCCGCGTTGGCCGACACATCGTTGTCGCTGATGGTGACGACGGCACTGGTGGGCGCGCCGAGCGTGAGTCCGCCGGTCGGGTTGCTCAAGCTTACGGGGAAGGTCTCCGGGCCGTCCACATAGGCGTCGTCGGTGATGAAGATGCTAAAGGATTTGCTCAACTCGCCGGGGGCGAAGCGGAGCGTGCCGAGCGTGGTGGTGAAATCGCACCGCTCGGAGGCGATGGTGTTGGCGAAGTCGCAGCCGGTGAAGGCGGCGTCCGCGCTCGTGGCGTAATCAACCGTGACGGGCGCGGCGGCGGCGCTGGAGAGGTTGACGGTGAGCGTGACGCTGACTGCGCCTTCGTTGGTGGCATAGGCGGCATTGCTGAACTGCGCCGTGACGGGTGTTGGCGTCGGCGTCGGTGTCGGCGTCGGTGTCGGTGTTGGCGTGGGGGTCGGCGTGGGTGTCGGCGTGGGTGTCGGCGTTGGCGTTGGCGTTGGTGTCGGTGTCGGAGTGGGCGTTGGTGTCGGAGTTGGGGTTGGGGTTGGGGTTGGGGTTGGTGTGGGCGTTGGTGTTGGCGTTGGCGTTGGTGTTGCGCAGGCATTCGGCCCCAGTTGGTCGCTGAGTTTGGTCACGAAGGCGTCGCCGAACGGAAAGCCGCCGCTGTTCGTGCTTTGGATGGGATTGACCGTGGGGAAGTCGGTCGAATCGGTGTATCCGGCAATGTAGGCGTTGTTGGATGGGTCGAGCGCGAGGCCTTGCCCGTTGTCGGAGCCGCTGCCGCCGAGATAAGTCGAGTAAACGAGCGCCGAACCCGCCGGGTTGAACTTCGTGATAAAGAGGTCCGTGCCGCCGTTGCGCGTGCATTGAGTGGGGTTGACCGTTGGAAAGCTGTTGAGTGAGCTGGTGCTGCCCCCGATATACGCGCTGCCGGAGGCGTCAACCGCGATGCCGAAGGCTATCTCGCCACCCGCGCCGCCGAGATAGGTTGAATAGACGAACGCGGAACCGGCGGCGTTGAGCTTGGTGATGAAAGCGTCCTGACCGCCGCCGTTTGTGCCTTGCAGGGCGTTGGCGACGGGGAAGTTGGTTGAAACGGTGAATCCGCCGATGTATGCGTTGCCGGAGGCGTCAAACTCGATGTCTTCGCCGCTATCCTGAGCGTTGCCGCCGAGGTAAGTCGAGAAAATAAATGCTGAACCCGGCGCGTTGATCTTGCTGACGAAAGCGTCAGTGCCGCCGCCGCCATACGTGGCTTGAATGGCGTTGGCCACGGGGAAGTTGGTCGAGTTGATTTCTCCGGTGACGTAAGCGTTGCCCGCAGCATCAGCCGCGATACCCCTGCCGCTCTCCCCGCCGACGCCGGTGATGGCAGCAGCGCCATTGCCGCCGAGATAAGTCGAATAGACGAACGCCGTGCCCGCCGCGTTGATCTTCGTGACGTAGGCGTCGGTGGAGCCGCCGCCGAACGTGCCTTGAATGGCGTTGACCGTCGGGAAACTGTCCGAGAAGGTGCTTCCGGTGACGTAAGCGTTGCCGCTCGTGTCAACCGCGATGGCCTCGCCGAAGTCCGCGCTATTAAATTCACCCACACCGCCGAGGAAAGTCGAATAGATGAGCGCGGAACCGGCGGCGTTGATCTTGGTCACGAAAGCGTCCTGACCGCCAACGTCCAGCGTGGACTGGATAGGATTCGCCGTCGGGAAATTGTCCGAAGAGGTGAAACCCGTGATGTAAGCGTTGCCGGACGAGTCCACCGCGATGCCTCTGGCTTCCTCGCTGCTGCTGCCGCCGAGATAAGTGGAATAAACGTATGCCGTGCCCGCCGCGTTGATCTTGGTCACGAAGACATCTTGAAAGTCGTTGAGCGTGGCTTGAAAGGCATTGGCCGTCGGGAAATTGGTCGAGCGTGTGTAGCCCGTGATGTAAGCGTTGCCCGATGAATCAACGGCGATGGCTCTGGCAAGCTCGGTGCTGCTGCC
>JANMAD010000494.1:0-6340 GCA_031359515.1 Acidobacteriota bacterium
ACCGCCCGCCCGCCGACGCCATCCGCGACGGCGTGCTGCGCGACGATCTCTTCTATCGCATCTCGACGATCACGATCCACGTGCCCCCTCTGCGCGACCGCGCCGAGGACATACAATTACTCGCCGAGCATTTCCTTAAGATGTATGCGCGCAAATATCAACGCCCGATCACGGGCATCTCGCAGGTGGCTTATCAACGGCTCTTCGGTCACTCATGGCCGGGCAACGTGCGCGAATTGCAGAACGTGCTTGAGCGCGCCGTGCTGCTGGCGAAGGGCAACAAGATCGAGCCGGTCGATCTGCCATTCGACAACGGCTCGCTGCCTGAGAAGGCCGGACAGAACGCGGCGTGGGATGTGCCGCCCAACATGACGCTTGAGGACATCGAGAAGCTCGTCATCGAAAAGACGCTGCAACGCACCGGCGGCAACAAGCAGGCGGCGGCCAACCTGCTCGGCATCTATCGCCCGCGCCTCTACAGCAAAATTCGCAAGTACAACATAGACATCAACACGCTCACAGCGCAGCAATAGTAGGCAGTTAGAAAAGAAAAGCAGGAGGCGTTCACGTTGAGTTGCCTCCTGCTTTTTGCTGCCCACTGCTTACCCCACCTGATACGTCGCCACGTTCGTCGGCGTCTCGCAGCAACGCACGCCATAGACCCGCATGCGCTGATCGTCGACACGGGGCGCGCCCTGTCGTCACGGCCACGGGATCACCTTTTTCGTTGGCGGCTTAGCTGGCGGGTCTACTGTCACAGACGGTAGTGGCATGATGAAACGGGCCCCTACCCGCTCCCCACGCGGGCTTTCGATTTTATTACTCTGGCCCGACCTGTTACCGCCAGCTTTCAGCTTGGCCGGCTCATCAGCTTGGGCCACACTAATCAAGCGCGGCTCCGTATTACCATGTGCGTTACTACCTGCTTCCCGGCTAGTAGTCTCATATAACTGCGCAGTCTTGGCGGTGCGCTGCGCTTTATTAGCGGCGCGCACGTCCGGGACGTTCGCCATCGCCGCGCCTCTTGGCTCGCCTAGCAGTCTCTCCGTGGGCGCATGTTTTAATTCCGGCGGCGCGAGGCCGGCTAACTTGCGCTCGGCGGCCGGCGTGGTCGGTATTGATGGCGCAGTCTCCTTTGCGGCAGCGGCCATAGCAGGAGGAGTGTTAGGCTGAACAGGCGGAGGGGGCGTTGGCCGGCTTTGCCCGACAATGGTCGTGACGAATCGACTAATCCCCATTTCCAACTTGAAAATTCGCACGCCTAAGTAAACCGTACAACTGTAAGCGGCGAGCCATAAGAGCAAACGCCCGATGACCCGATGAGTTGCGCGGCGGCGGGGCATGCTGCCACTCTGCTGTTCCGGCTGAAGCTCAGGATTTAATCCGATGGGGATGTGCTGCGCGGGCGCGGCGGGCAGGTCCTGATGCGCCCGCTTAATGGGCTGGGACGAAGCTGCTTGTGCGCCGGCAACATGATTGGTGTGTGCTGCTCGCCTGTGCTTGCTGATGCGTGTGCGCGCGCGCAAAGCATCCCGGCGTGTACGGTCGAAGTTGTGCGCTTCCGTCTGTTTAGCTAATTGCCCGAAGCGCACGTTTGCACTCCCGGCTTTGTGGTCGATAACTAGGCGCGACTCGGCGGCAGTCGCGCCACCTGCCAGCCTGCTCACGGCTGCTGCGCCCTCCTGCTCGATTCGCAACGCGCCGTCAGCCACCGGCCTCTCTATCAGCGCATGCGGCTGCTCGGTGGGTGCTACCTTTAACTGATTTAACCTTTGCCAGAGAGGCAACGGGGCAACTGGCCCGGTGTTGCTCGCCGCAACTGCGGGGGGTTGCAATATTTCTACTATCTCAATATGGCCCCGCGCCGCAGCCCACTTCGCGGCTGTAAACCCGGCATCGTCCACCAAATGTGGATTCGCGCCGGCGCGTAGTAAGATCGTGCTTACTTCAGCGTGCCCGAAAAAAGCCGCCAGCGTCAGCGCGGTTAAACCGTCCTGCCGCCAAGCGTCAATATTCGCCCCATGCGCTAGCAACACTTCCACGGCGGCGCTGTGCCCCTTCGAGGCCGCGCGCATCAATCCAGTCTCACCGTTAATTGTGGGCGTGTTGACATCAACGCCCGCCGCCAACAGCGTTTCAATCGCCGCTACGTCGCCATGCTCACTAGCTTCTATCAACTGCTCCGTGTCCATCATTACCCCTCTGGCAACTGCCCCAACTAATTGCAACGGATAAGCCTAAGTATCAACTGCCAACCGCTACTGCACGGCGCATGCCACGCCGTTTAGCTTGCGCTATGTCATGAGCTTTGGACAGTTAATTTGTCGCCCGGCTGTAGCAGCGGGTCAGGTGTTTTCCCGGCTTCAATATCTTGCAGTTTGTAAACACTGCGCGTTGTAGGTTGCCCCCCGTTAGTGCGCGTTAGAATTACTTTGTACATAGTGCGGCGCGTGCCGAGCGGGCCGTCAGCAAGCACTGCATGCTTGAATGTTTTGGCGTTCAGGGGCAGCGCTTGTACCCCACCGGCCATAAGCAGGGCCTGCGTTAACGTAAGTCCGGGATGGAAATGCTTCTGGCCCGGCTGCGTGACGATCCCTTCGATGGTGATGAATTGCGCTGGTGCAGCTTCGACCGTTACTTGATCGCCGGGATAGACAAGGAGACTGAGGAATTCGTGATTGTTTAGATCGTACGGCACAGTTCGCCGTTCGTCCTTAGAACTTACGATCAGCACCTGCCCGGCTTCAGGCTGAGGTAGCGCTGCGGCCAACACGGCGTAGAGCGGTATCGCTTCGCGGCGCAGCACTTTTTCGCCCGGATCGCTCACTAAGCCGTCGATATTAATCGTGTGACTCGCATACTCACGCACACCTACTAACACACGCGGCGCTTCTGAGATGGTACGCAGCATTGGTGCTGCTACCAGTCGGGCCGCAATTTCATCCGTCGTCAACCCGGCGACCTGTTGCGGCGCGCCAGCTAAAGGGTAATCAAGTTGTCCGTTAGCGAAGACGTTGTAGAGGGTCGGTTGCTCTCGCACTGGCGCGTTGAGCAGCCGAACCCACAGCACGTCGCCCGGCCCCACACGGTAAACGCTTGTCGGCCCTTCGGGCTCCGCCGGGGCAGTAGGAGGCGCGCTGGCCGCGTGGGCGGCCGATTCTTCCGCGGCCACCTCCGCAGCATGCGCCGGCACGGCGGACGGCACTTTGGTTCCGAGCGCATGCATCAATGGCAGGTCTGCCTTTGAAGTAACAGGCGGCGTGGCAATTGCGGCGACGGACGTGCCTAGGGCGTGCGCGGGCCTCTGGGCGGCGGGTTGATCGGCCCGCGCGGACGATGGCGCGGCGACCTCCGACAGATTGTCTGTGTCGCTTAGTGCCGCGGCACCGGCGGTGGGCGCGGGCACAGTCTCTTGCTGTGCCCGCAACTTGAGGTAAACATCACCGAGCCATACGCGGGCCTCCTCGTCTTTCGGGTCAAGACGGAGCACTTGCTCGAAGGCATCGCCGGCTTCTTGCCAACGACCCAGATCGGCGTAGACATGGCCGAGACCAAAGTAAGCGTCCGCGTAGTCGGGCCTATACATCAATGCGCGGCGGAAAGCTTTGGAGGCGTCGTAATACTTTTTGGCGTGGCTTAATTCCTCCCCCAATTCGTAATACCATTTGGCGTCTGCTGCGAGTTTACGGTCGCGCTGCCGGCCCGTGTACACCTGTGCTGGCGGTGTATCGGCCGCACCTTGCTGCTCCTTCAGCGGCGCAGACTGACTTTGTGCTTGCGCAAACAAAGGTAGTGCCCCACCGGTTAGAGAGAGGAACAACATGATCGGCAAAACCTTCTTCATCAAACACCTCTTCTTTCATAGCCCTTCAAGAGCCGACGGCGCGGCGCGCGGATTCGTGGCCTCGTACTAATAGCTCCACGCGCTCGCTCAGGGCTGTCTCAAACCGCCGCGCCGACTCAATGTCGGAAAACCCGAGGGCGCGCAATTGCTGCTCAATCTGGCGGCGGTAGTTGTAAATCAGCGTATCCGACACGCCCAGATGCGCGGCGGTGGCCAACTGACTCATGCGCCCTGCGCTTAGGTAGAAATGCCATAGAATGTTAAGCATCAAGTCGTATCGCCGGGCATTGCCATGGACAGCTTTGTATAAGCTCTGAAAGAACTGCTCGATGGCCGTGTTCGCGGTAGTCTCCGCCTCGCGCCGTAATAAATCCTGTTCGGGATTCGCTCGTCCATCCACCAGACTGGAAGATTTCCTTAATTCATCCTCGTGAGAACCGCCGTCGAGCGGGACTAGATAAATGTCCTGCACCGCCAGACGCGACAGGACGAGGCGGCGGATGTCGCGCACGCCAACCGCCGTATCGAGTACCGTCAAGACGCGCAAGATTAAAGCTTCGAGGGCGGGGTTGCTGATGATGACCTGCACGTCTCCGGTGCGGCCAACGAGGCGCAGGTCGCGGGTGCAGACGGGTATCTCTTGCACGCGGTGCTCAACTTCGTGCAGTGGGCGGCGCGGTTTATCCGCCGGCCATTCGCGCAAGCCATAAAGCTGATCGCCCAAGCGTCGCGGCGGCGCTGCACCCAGACGATTCACATCGCAGCGGCGGAAGCGTGCGCTCGCTTGCACGATTTTAGAGATGCGGCGCGCGAGCCGATAAGATTCAGGATGTCGCTTGTGCAACTCAAGCGTCAGCAAATTTGACAATTCAAGCTGCGAGATCTCGAACTCGATCTCGGCATCCGTCATATTGGCATCGAGATAATACTGAAAGCGCTGCTTGGCCAGTAATCGGGTGAATAATTCCTGGGTCAGGTCGGTGTATGAGTTGGCTGGCCCTGCTTCTAACAATCCGGCACTGTAGCAGGTCCGCACCAGCGGATGACGACAAACGACGTTGTGCAACGCGCTCCACAATCGTTCGACATCCGAGTGGCGCAAGGCGCGCGTCCACTCACAACTAACACGAGTTTGAGCGGGCTTACGCCGCTGTAAGCCCGCACTGCCTTCTGCCGATGCGGAATGAACGCCGAACGCGCGCGATGGCTGCATAGATCACACCTTGACTTATTGTTAAGTCGCGCGAGTTAGGAGGGGGAATGGAGAGTCTCGGCAACGACGACTGGAAGACCGAACTATATTTGCTATTGCGTGTTGAAGCGAGTCAGGGGGAAGTGGAGAGCCTCGTCAATAAACACCCAGCAACAGCAAAGACCAAGTTGAGACCGCACATTAAGCACATTGAGCCAGCTTGTCAAGTCACAATTTTGTCACGGACGACAACCTAACCTGCGCACTGAACCATGCACTGCGCGGGTCAGTGCAACGGAAAGTATCGTACCACGCCAAAGGTCTCCGCATCCTCGCATAGGTACGCTCGCGTACACTGCGGCATAACTCACACCACTACTTTATGTGTTCTGCGCGAAACAATTTCAGGACATCAAATATATTTTTTTTCGGGAAACGGGTCGCCATTGCCGGTTACCTTAGACAGAGCCAATCAGACCGCGTTGAGGTCTTTGAGGAGTGCTGATCCTCTTTGTATCTTCAGCCGCGCAACCTTTGTTATTCGGTTGCGCACGTGCATGGTTGCACAAGCATTGTCGGGGGCGGGGCGACGTCTGTATTGCCCACATGAAGTTATCCCAAGCCCGTTGGCTGAACTAAATCTGTGCGGCAGCACGCCGCACTTTAGCAACAGCAGTTGAGACATGTTCATTTAGGGGGATACCGTCCAGATGAGATTACAAATGCGAACGATACTTAAACCGATAGCTTTAAGTATCGCGCTCTTAGCTATCATCACCGCCGCCCAGGGTGTGGCCAAAGCAGACGAAGTAACTTTCGCCGGTTACACCAACGGCACGTTCAACGGCGTTCCTGCCGCCAACCAGGGCCCGGGGCTACAGATCGCTACGCTGCTCGGCTTGACCTACACCAACTCACAGTTCTCCGGCACGACGGCCAATGGTTTTCTCGGACTTGGCGGCAATCCGACGCCACCGGGCGTGCAGAACATCGATAACTTAGGCTCGTTCTCACTGGCGAACACGACGAACACCTACAACGGCAACACGTTCGCGTTGCGCGTGACATTCACCATGCCCACCGGCATCAGTGGTGGTGGCTCATCCGTCTTCAGCGCTACGCTGACAGGTAGTGTGACGAGCACGGGCAACGGTGGTGTATTTGTTGACTTCAACAACACGCCGCAGATGTTCACCTTCTCGTTCCAGAACCCGAACGGCACGACCACGACCGGCTCGTTCAGCTTCGCCGTCAACGACGTGGCGATCAATCCCGGTCAGACCGCCTCGGTGACGGGTCAGATC
>JANMAD010000252.1:0-2394 GCA_031359515.1 Acidobacteriota bacterium
AGTTGGAATACGACTTCGTGGTCGCGCCGCACGGCGACCCGCACCAGATCAAATTATCGTTCGCGGGCACGCAAGCCATGCGCGTTGATGCGCGTGGCGATCTGTTGTTGCGTGTCGCGGACGTAGAGTTGCGGCAGCAACGCCCGTTCATCTATCAAGAGTTGGACGGGCAGCGGCAAGAGGTCGCGGGCGGATATGAGATCGCGGGGCGGCATGAAGTTAAACTGCGCGTGGGCGACTATGATCCGGCGCGACCGCTCGTGATCGATCCGGTGCTGGTCTATTCGACCTATCTCGGCGGCAGCAGCAGCGGGGAAAACGGCTACGCCATCGCCGTTGATGCGAACGGCAACGCTTACGTGGCGGGCGACACAAACTCGCCGAACTTCCCCACGACGCCCGGCGCTTATCAACCCACCTATCATAGTGATTTTGGCGCGGGCACGGCCGAAGCTTTCGTCACGAAGTTTAACCCGGCCGGCTCTGCGCTCGTCTATTCGACCTATCTCGGCGGCGGCAATAGCGACCATGCTTACGGGCTGGCGCTGGACGCCGCCGGCAATGCGTACGTTGCGGGCGAAACTGTCTCGCCCAACTTCCCGACGACGGCGAACGCCTTTCAGCCGATCTATAACGGCGGTTTCAACAGCGGCTTCGCGGCGGGCGATGCCTTCATCTCCAAGCTAAACCCGCAAGGCTCTGCGCTGCTCTACTCGACCTACTTGGGCGGCAGCAGTGACGATGGCGCGGCCAACATCGCCGTGGACGCGAGCGGCAACGCCTACGTGATCGGCGGAACTGTTTCCACCGATTTCCCGACGCGCAACGCGCTCCGCACAACGCTTGGCGGCGACACCGATGCCTTCGTGGCCAAACTGGATACCAATGCGAGCGGCGCGGCCTCGCTCATCTACTCGACCTACTTCGGCGGCACAGGCCCGCGCTGGTACAACAGCTTCAATGCGGGCGTTGATTCGGGCAGCGCCATCGCCGTGGACGCAAGCGGGAATGCTTACGTGACCGGCAGCACGGAGTCGGGCGACTTTCCGACCACACCGAATGCGTTTCAACGCAGCATCGCCTGCGACGGCGATAACTTTCATAGCGATGCGTTCGTCTCGAAGCTGAACGCGACCGGCAATGCGCTCGTCTATTCCACCTACGTTGGCGGCTGCATGACGGACGACGGCAACGCGCTCGCGCTCGACGCGGCCGGCAACGTCTACCTGACCGGTTCGACTAACTCACCCAACTATCCGGTCACCGCGAACGTCTATCAACCGACGCTGCACGGTTCGGGCAACGCCTTTGTGACGAAACTCAACGCGGACGGTTCCGCGCTTGTCTATTCCACTTATCTCGGCACGATTCTGCCCGACACAGATGGCTTTGCCGTCGGGTATGGCATCGCCATTGATACGCCCGGCAATGCCTACGTGGTGGGCAGGACCAACTCGACCTTCTTCCCGCAGATAAATAATCTGCAAGGCCCGGCCGGTTCGTTTGACGCATTTGTCTCAAAGCTGAATGCGACGGGGCAGGATTTAATTTTCTCGACTTATCTCGGCGGCAGCGGCAATGAAAGCGGCAACGCTATCGCGCTCGATCCGGTCTTCGACTTCTACGTCACCGGTTCGACCACTTCAACCAACTTCCCGACGGCGAATCCCTTCCAGTCGGGCCGCAACGGGCAGGGCGATGCCTTCGTCTCGAAGATACACGTCGGCGACAACGAGCCGACCGTCAGCCTGACGGGCCAGACTGTGGATACGAACGGCAACCCGATCAGCGGCGTGCAGATTAACCTGTTCGGGTCGGCCACCTCGCGCACCTACACCGACAGCACGGGTCATTACCGCTTCAGCCGGCTGCGCGTGGGCGGTAACTATGAGTTGCGCGCCTACAAGCCGTGCGTCTCGTTCACGCCCTTCAATTACGTCTTCAACAACGTGACCACGGATCAGACGGGGAACTTTACTGGCTCGGTCACAACCTTCGTCATTAGCGGCAAGGTGACGGACAGCAGCGGGGCGGCGCAGAGCGGCGTGACGATCAACCTGACGGGCGCGCAAACCGGTCAGACGCAGACGGCGGCCGACGGCAAGTATTCATTTACGCTGCCGGGCTGCGTTGATTACACCGTGACGCCCGTGCGGCCCAATACAACGTTTACACCGCCGAGCCGGACATATACTTACCTGAGTCAAGGTCAGTTCTTTGCCGACTTCACGGCCGCGAACGCGCCGCCACCGCCCGCTAGTCCGGGCAGCGTGCTTATCACAGAGTTCCGCCTCGACGGCCCCGGCGGCGCGGCCGACGAGTTCGTAGAGCTTTACAACAACACCAATCAGGCGATCACCGTCGGCACAAGCGACAAACAACAACACTGAGCCC
>JANMAD010000303.1:0-26063 GCA_031359515.1 Acidobacteriota bacterium
GATCTTGCCCTGTTGCACTTCTTCGAGGGCGATGCGCGTCGGTTTATGGGGTTGCATATCAAGCTCGACGCGCGGGCGCGCACCGCGCTGGAGTTGTTTGCTGCGCTGCGCCGCGACGATGATCATGCGGTACTTGGAATCCATCTCCGGTTGCCGCGCTACCACTGACTCTGCGCTCTCTACCTGTTCCACTTTTGTTTTAGACATGTTATTTATCCGCCGGCCCTGCAAACCGCCCTTTATTATTCCTGAGTGACGGGATGCGCGCAAGTCGTCGCCTCCAGCTTAGGGATTCGGCGACGGGGTCGGAAAAGTGTTTAGCACACTTTGCGCCGTCGCCCCTTGGCGTACACGCGCGGCGCGGGCCGCGTACACAATAGCCGCGAGTTGCGCGGCCGCGCGCTCGACCTCGTCGTTTAGCACGACGTAGTCGAACTCACGATAATGTTCAATTTCCACGCGCGCATTATGTAGGCGCAGGGCGAGTGCAGCAAGACTTTCTGACTTGCGCGCGACAAGCCGCGCACGCAGGATTTCATAAGAAGGCGGCAAGATGAAGATGCTGACCGCGTCGAGCGTTAGTTGGCGCACGGCCGCCGCGCCCTGCACGTCTATCTCAAGGATCACGTCGTGCCCGGCGGCCAATTCGCGCTCAACCACCGTGCGCGAAGTGCCGTAGTAGTGACCATGCACGACGGCCCATTCAAGAAACTCGCCACGCTCGCGGGCCGCCGTGAACTCCGCAGGCGTGACGAAAAAGTAATGCACGCCATCTTGCTCGCCTGCGCGGGGCGTGCGTGTCGTCCATGAGATTGAATAGCCGAGGCGGGGCACATCGGGCAGGATACGGCGGATGAGTGTCCCTTTGCCGCCGCCGGAGGGCGAGCTAATCACGAAGAGTATGCCGCGCGCACACGCATCTGCGATGGGCAACGAAGTGGTAGCCGCCGCCGGCCGATCACTCAACGTTCTGCACCTGCTCCCTTAGTTTTTCGCCCTCCGCCTTGATGGTGAGCGCGGCCTCTTTGATCGCTAGGTCGGTGGCCTTTGAGAGTACCGTGTTGGCCTCACGATTCAATTCTTGCAAGAGAAAGTCGAGCCGCTTGCCGGTCTCGCCTGCGCTGTCAAGGCTGGCGCGAAACTGTTGCACGTGGCTACGCAGCCGCGCTAGTTCTTCCGTGATGTCGCTGCGGTCTGCGAGGTAGGCAACTTCCTGCGCGAGCCGGCCTTGATCAAGCTCGACGATCTCCAAGCCGTCACGTGCCAGCAATTCGCTGATCCGACGTTGCAAGCGTGCGCGATAACCTTCCACCATTCCGTTGGCTACCGCTTCGATGATCGGAATCTGCGCCTTGATGCGATCCAGCCGCGCGTGCATCTCGGCGGCGAGGGCCGCGCCTTCCTGCTCACGCATAAGGTTCAATTCGACAAGCGCTTCATCGAGTGCGCTGCCGACAGCCGCGATCATGTCATCGCTCAAATTGCCGTCGCGCACGGGCTGCATCGCGCCGGGCAGACGCGCCAGCACGTTCACGTCCGGTTCGCCCGTGAGCGAAAACTCTTGTTGCAACTCGCGCATGGCCGCGATATAGCCTGTGACGAGCGGCCGGTTGATCTCATACGCAATTTCGCCGGTACGTTCGAGTGCGACGTTCACATCCACACGCCCACGCGCCAATTGCTCGCCGATGCGCCGCCGGACAAACGCCTCCAAGCTTGCCATGTCTGCGCCCATGCGTAGATGCACGTCGAGGAAGCGATTGTTCACGGTCTTCAAATCAACCGCCACGCTGAACCTGTCGCCCGTCGCCGCGCCGCGCCCGAATCCGGTCATTGAGTTCATAACAGTTTTCAGTTTTGAGCTTTCAGTTTTCAGTTGATGGAGTCTTCAGTTTTCGAGAGCGCGAAGTCTCTGCTGAAAACTGAAAACTCAAAACTGAAAACTGTTCACTGCCTACTGATCATCTCCTCTTCTTCGTCGGCGAATTGCAGTTCATAAAGTTTTTTGTATGTGCCGCTCTGGGCCAAGAGGGCCGCATGCTTGCCAAGCTCTAGTATGCGCCCGCGCTCGATGACGACGATCAGGTCAGCGCGACGAATGGTCGATAGCCGGTGCGCGATGACTAAGGATGTGCGGTTCAGCATCAGATTGGCGAGCGACTCTTGCACAAGCCGCTCTGACTCGGTATCGAGCGCAGAGGTCGCTTCGTCCAGCACGAGGACGGAAGCGTCCGCCAGCACGGCGCGGGCGATGGCCAGTCGCTGGCGCTGACCGCCGGAGAGAAAGATGCCGCGCTCGCCGACGATGGTGTCATAGCCATGCGGTAACTCTGTGATGAAGTCGTGCGCGTAGGCGATGCGGGCGGCATCCTCGATCTCACGGTCGTTGGCGTCGGGGCGACTATAAGAAATGTTGTAGCGGACGGTGTCGTTGAACAGCACCGTCTCCTGCGTGACGATGGCGAGATGTGCGCGCAGCGAGTCGAGCCGTGCGGCGCGTAAGTCCGTGCCATCCCAGATGATCGCACCCTCAGTCGGATCGTGAAAGCGCGGGATCAGTTTCGTGATGGTGGACTTGCCGCCGCCCGATTCGCCGACCAGCGCAACGACCTGTCCGGCCGGAATGCGCAGGTTGATGTCGCGCAGCACCGCGCGCTCTTCATTCGCGTAGCTGAACGTCACATCACGCAATTCGATTACATCGGTGAGCGGTTTGAGCGCGACTGCGTCGGGTCGCTCCTTCATCTCAGCCTGCTCGTCCATCACTTCCCAGACGTGGCGCGCGGCGGCGATGGCCACTTCCATCGCGTTGTGCAGGCGCGAGAGCTTGCGCATCGGGTCGTAGCTGGAGAAGAGGAAGAAGAGGAAGGTGAGAAACTGCGCGGCGTTCATGCGTCCGGCCATAATCTCGCGCTGTCCGAAATAAAGCAGGACGGCGACGGCGATGACGCCGATCATTTCGATGGTCGGCGGCGCGAAGCCCGTGATCTTCGAGGCGCGCAAGTTGGCGCGCGTAATCTGACTGGCCACGCGGGTGAAGCGCGTCTGCTCGCGCGTCTCTGCGCGATACGCTTTGACGATTGTCTGATTGGCGAGCGCTTCCTGCGCGGTGTCCACGAGTTGCTGGCTGCCTTCATAAGTCTCGCGCGCGAGATTGCGTAAGGAGCGACCGAAGGTGGCCGTCAACCACGCGATGACGGGCGCGATGAGCAGCGAGCCGAGCGTGAGTCGCCAGGAGAAGTAGAACGAAGCCGAGAGGAACGCGATGAGGGCGAAACTCTCGCGCAGCATGTCGCGCAAAGTGCTGGTCACGGCCGCTTCAATCGCGGCGGCCGAAGAGACGAGCCGCGAGACGAGATAGTTCGTGCGATGTCGCTCGAAGAAGTCAGCCGATTGCTTCAGCAAGTGCGCGAATAAATCCTGGCGCAGACGCAGCACGGATTCCTGCCCGATGCGCGCCATCAAATAGGTCGAGAAATATTCGGCGACGCCTTTAGCAACGGTGAAGACGATCAGCAGGAGCGCGATGCTGCGCCAGGCGGCGAAGCCGGAATCGGGAATCAAGTGTTGCAGCGAGAAGAGCGTCTTGCTGCGCTGCCCCGTGCCGTTCGTGCCATTCAGCGCTTGATCGAAGATGGGCACGACGAGCGCGTTGATGGCGCTTTGCAGCGCCGCGCCCGCGAGCATCGCGACATTGGCGAGCATGAACTTGCCCCAATGTGATTTGAGGTAAGTTAAAAGTCGCCGCAGGTCTCGCATCGCTCGCAGTGTTGGTCGTCGTCAGTTCGTCGGAGGTAAGTTTAGAATTGCTCCCGTTGCTAAGTCAGAGACTATACGTACAGGCGCTGTGAGGCGTCAAGGATGCAGGCTGACGCGCCGATGCGCCGCCGCGTCGCCGCGCGTCCGTCATTTTTCGCCTTTGCCCTGCGGCCGTTTGGCCTATAATGCCCGCAACGTCTTTTCAGTTGCTGCGCTGCGCCGCCTCGGCCGCAGACCGCTTACAAGGGGACAGAGATCATTCGTGAAACGTAAAATCCTAATCGTGGACGACGACGAAAGCCTGCGCCCGCTTCTGGCCGGCTACTTCCGCCGCGCCGGTTATGAAGTCGAAGAGAAAGAGAACGCGGAGGAGGCTTTGCCGGTGGCCGCGACGGGTCAGTTCGATTGCTTCATCTTCGATGTGACGATGCCCGGCATGACGGGCCTTGAGCTAATGCGCCGTCTGCGCGAGCGCGATGTGCAGACGCCCGCGCTATTCTTGACGGCGCAGAATGAGATCGATGCGAAGGTCGCGGGCTTTCAAGCCGGCGCAGACGATTATCTGGCGAAGCCGTTCGACCCGCGTGAATTGGAGATGCGCGTCGAGGCACTGTTGCGCCGTGCGGGCCGCAGTGGGGCCGAGGATGAGACAGATAAGCATCGCGTCGAGTTCGGTGAGCTAGTAATTGATAAGCGGCGGCATGAAGTCACGCGCAGCGGCCAACCGATTGAACTGACGCCGCTTGAATTTCAAATTCTCGAACGGCTGGCCAGCGAGCCGGGGCGCGCCTGGTCGCGCAACGATCTGCTCGATCAGGTGTGGAGCACCGACTACGAAGGCTATCAACGCAACGTCGATCCGCACATCAACCGCTTGCGCCAGAAAATCGAGACCGACCCGAAAAACCCGCGCTACGTGCTGACCGTGCGTGGCGTCGGTTATAAACTTAATGACACCTTATGAGCGCCAACCCCCGCTTCGCATCGCCCTTCATTCTTTGTGCCTGTCTCAGTCTCGCGCTGTGCGCGCCGACCGTTCACGCACAGCGACGCACACAGGCTAAATCGGCCCAGCCAAAAACAACGCAAACAAAGTCGCCGCCTAAACCGGCTGAGCAACCGAAGGCCGAGCCGACGCAGATAGCAAACGGCGGCAAGCAGGTCTTGATCCGTTGGCGCGGCCGTTCCGGTGTAGAGCGCTATCGCTTGCAGGTGGCGCGTGACCGCGAGTTCGGCGACATCGTGTCCGACCGCGCGGTCGTAGGGTTGCAAGCACAGGTGGAGTTGCCGCCGGGTGTCGGTTTCTTTTGGCGCGTTGCGCCGGCACCACAGGAGACCGGCGCGTACTCAGCGCCAGAGCAGATAACTGCCAGCGCGGGCGATAGCGCAAACGTCACGCCGGCCGCTCTCTTACGCTCGCCCACCGATGTGGGCTGGCAAGCACTGACAGGTGAAGTATTACGCCCGCAGCCCGCAATACTCAGAGGGGCGGGCACGATTGATGTCGTCGCAGTCAACAATGAGGGCATGATCTTCGCGCTCGATGGCATAAACGGCTCGGCCCTTTGGACTGCGCACTACCGACTCAACGCGCGCCGCGGTGATGCTCCGGCGCGCCCCGATAGTATATTTACGCCGGTCGTCGTCCGCACGGCTGAAGGCGTGCAGGCATCTGTCGTCGTTGCGTTCGAGGGCGGGGTGCGTGCGCTCGAAGGCGAGACGGGGCGCGAGTTGTGGCGGCTATCGTTGCCGCGTGCGGCCGTATCCGGCGTGGTGAGCGATCTGGACAACGATAATGTTATGGCGGAACTTGCCATCGTCACGGACGAGCCGGCATTGCTTTTGGTTGACGCGCGCAATGGGCAGCTTATTACTACGCAAAAACTCGAAGGCGCTATCATCGGCGCGCCCGTCCCCTATCTCACGGAAACTGTCCGCGGCATCGCGCTCACGCTCGCGGGCGGAATGTTGGACATACGCCGCAAGGATGGCTCACGTTTCCGCGCGGTCAAATTCGACGTAGGATTCACCACGCCGCCTTTGATCATCTCCGGGCCGAACGGCGCGCTAATCGTGATCGGCACAGAGCATGGCTTGTTGTACCTCGATGGCACGGACATGCGGCCGCTAGGCAAGATCACGACCGAAGGCGACAGCCCGCGCGGCCGGCTCGTCGGGGGCGATTTGGATCGTGATAACGTGCTGGAGATCGCTGCGGTGATGAAATCGGGCAAAGTCGTTGTGGTCAATGGAGCAGGGCGGATCGTCTGGTCAGCAGAGGGAGCGGGCGATGCGTACAGCCCCACGTTGGCCGATCTCAATGGCGACGGCATCCTCGACGTGATTGTGGCCGCCGAGCATGCGTTCGCCGCGGGCTTCAATGGCCGCGACGGCGCGTTGCTCTGGCAGGCAGACGAGACGAAGACAACGCAAGGCACGGGCGGCGCAGCGACTACGCTCCGCTCAGTCACCGTCATCGTCGCGGGCACGCGCCCGCCGCTCGTCGTGAGCGGCGACGCAGTCCGCGGTGGCGTGCGTGCGGTTGGCCTGCCGAGCGTGACGTTGAAAATGGCCGCACAGTGAAGGGCGGCGCGTGCGGCATACGCGCGAACGTATGAGGGGGACTGTTCGTGGGCAATTGGCTGATCGCGCTCGCACTGTTTTTGATCTGGTTGGGCGGTCTTATCTTCGGCAAGAGCGGGTTCATACACATCCTGCTGCTGTGCGCCGTCGCGCTCGCGTTGGTGCAATGGGTCGCGGATCATCGTGCGCGCCAGGCGAGGGAAGAGTTGGCGCGCGAAACTACTGACGCGGGTGAATGATTGCGAAGTTAAAGAACTCTGCTTTCATCAACCCGCGATTTTTGTTTCTCCCCTGTTTTTTATTTTGGCGGCAACTTGAAGCCACAAGCTGCGCATCAATTCAGACGGAAAATAGTTTTTCGCCCGCGCAACCCGGTGCGCATTCATCATCGTCAATCCAACAGGAGCATTTATTTTATGCACCGCTTAGGCTCCCGCTGCCATCTCATCGCTCTCCTGGTCGTAGTCATTTGTCTCGTGAGCAACGCGCCCGCAGGTCTGGCGCAGGCAGACTTGCCGCGCGAGACGGTGGCCATCACCTATCCACTTGAGCAATCCGTGAGCGTGCGTTTTCGCGGTACGACGCGCTTGCCGCGTCTGACCGGCGAGGCGAAGGTCAAACGTTCCGGGCGGCGTAATACGCGCGTCGAATTAAGCGTCAACGATCTGCCGCGCGCGAATGAGCTGGGCGGCGTCTATACAACCTTTGTGCTGTGGGCCATCTCGCCCGAAGGCCGCGCGGACAATCTCGGGGAAATAAAACGTAGCGGGAGTCAGTACATTGACTCGAAGCTCGATGTGACGACGCCGCTGCAAACCTTCGCCCTGATCGTCACCGCCGAGCCGCACTTCCTCGTGCGCGGCCCGAGCCGCATGGTGGTGTTGGAGAATTTGCCGCCGACGAAACCGGGCGACGCCGAAGTGGCCACGGTCAATGTCCGATACATCGGCAACACGAGCGATTATTTTAACGACCCGCGCGTGCCCGATGTTGCCGACGCAGAACTCGCGCGGACGCCCACATCGCTCTTGGGCGCACGACAAGCGATCAATCTCGCGCGTTACGCCGGTGCGGAGCGCGACGCCGCCGATGAGTTGCGGCAAGCGACCGCGCAACTCGCTGAAGCCGAGAACGCCTGGCGCTTGAAGTTGGCGGGTGAAGAGGTGGATGCGAAAGCGCGCCAGGCGATCAGTCTGGGCGAGCGCGCCGAAGAGTTGGCCGGGGAAAGGAAAGCCGCGCGGCAGCGGCGGGAAGAGATCGCGCGCCGTGATCGCGCGGTGCAAGAAGCCGAGCGGAGCGCCGATAATGCGTCGCAGGAGATCGCCGACTTGAAGACCGCGCTTGAGCGCGAGACGCATGCGCGCGAATTGTCTGAGCGCGATCTGGGGAACGCAAATCAACAGGTGCGCGATCTGCGCAGCGAGATCGCACGCTTGCGCGAAGAGTTGGCGGATGTGCGCGCCAATGCTGAAGACGCTAAGGTCAAACTCGCGCGGCTCGAAGGCGAGCGCGCCGCCGAACAGGTGCGGCGCGAAGCCGAACAGCGGGTGGCGCAACAACGCGAAGCGGCAGCCGCGTTGCGGCAGAACCTCGCGCGCTATGGCACGGTGCGCGATGGCGAACGCGGTCTCGTGCTAGTGCTGCCTGAAGCCATCTGGACAGGCGCACGGCTCGCGGAACTTGCGCCGCAATCCGCCGCCACGCTTGAGCCGTTGGCCGCGCTCCTGGCAAATAACCCCGACTATCAGGTGATCATTGAGGCTTACACAGACGGGCGCGGCGACGCCGCCAGTTTGCGCAAGCTCACGCAGGATCGCGCCGAAGCATTAGCCGGGCGTTTAGTCTCGGCCGGAGTGGATGGCTCGCGCATCCAGTCTAGCGGTCTGGGCGCGGACAACCCTGTCGCCCCGAACACTACGCCCGCCGGTCGCCTACGCAACCGGCGCACAGAGCTCATCATCATCCCGCCCAATCAAGCCAGCGCTGCATCGTCGCGCTAATACAATGACAACTGCCGACTGACAAGTGACAAGCGAAGAGTTAAGATAACTCTTCACTTGTCACTCGTCACTCGTCACTGTATTTGACATGTCGCTGCTCGAAATCATTCAACTGATCGGTTACGGCATGGGGGCGGCGCTGCCCCTGTGGCTAGGTCTGCTGCTCGCGCGCCAACGGCGTACGCTCGCCCCGCAAGAGCGTGTGCTGATGGCGCTCGCCATCACGATGGGGTTGTGGCACACGAGCAACCTGCTGCTCGTCCTACGCGCCCTGCTGGGGCTGGATGCGACGCGCTGGGTGGGCTTGCTCCGGCTCGCGGAGACGGTCGCGGTCATCGCGATCACTTTCACTTACTCGTTTCTGCTGCACGTACACCTGCATCTCTGGGCCAACGCGCATGAACGCGCGCTCACGCGATTCGAGCGCGTGCGCGTCTATCTCTCATACATCCCTGTGCTGTTTCTCTTCGTCACCGTGCCGCGTCTGTGGCTGGGCGCGTACGCGCCGATGCAAGAGAAGTTGTCGCCCTTCGTGTTGCCGTTCGGGTTGTGGGCGACATACGTGCTGTGTCTGATCGCCGGCACAGACATTTTGATCGCGCGCAGATCGGAAGCGCAGGGCGAACGGCGACTGATGGCCACGTTGGCCGGCTCGTTTTTAATCATCGCGGTATTGCTGTTAACGGTTTATGCGCTGGGGGTCGGCCAACAGGGCACGCTCAAGGCTTATCTGGAAACGCTTGGCAATCTCGGCTCGTTGTTGCCGACCGCGTTGATCGCTTATCACGTCTATCGCTATCGCTATCTTGAACTGATCATCAAAGAGAGTCTGGTCGCGGCCTCTTTCGCCGCCGCGATTCTCTTGATTTATCTCTATGGCATACGCACCATTGAGACGTGGGTAACAAGCCACTATCAACTGCGCGCGGGCGTGGTCGAAGCGCTGTTGATTCTTGCCTTCGCGCTGTCGGCCGCGCCGCTGCGCAAGTGGCTCGAAAAACGTTTTCAACAACTCTTCGCCCGCGAGGCGGCGCTGTATCGAGAAGTCGTCACGCGCATCGGCACGCAGCCGCGCAGTCATCAACGCCTGCCCGAATTCCTGCGCTTTATCGAAGAGCGGACGGCGCACGAACTGGGTCTCCGCCGGGTACATTTTTATCTCCGCGCCGCAGAGTCCGATAACGTCGAAGGAAATGCGGACGCATTTCTGCCCATGAGAGTTGAGGAGGCAGCGCAAGTCGGAGGGGGCGCGGCTTTTGGCAGGGCGCAGTATATAAAGCGACAAGATGGGTCGGCTGTGGAGCGAGTGACCAGCATTGACGTGGCCGATGTTGAGGCAGAAATAGTTGTCGCGTATGACGAGAAGATAAGCGAGAACGGATCTGGTGTTATGAGTTGGGCTGAACCTGTGCTTGCGCTCGCACGCGCGCAGGATGGTGAGATTGAGGGCATAGGTGAGTTACGCGCGCATGGTTTCGAGATCGCCTTCATGTTGGCGCGGGAAGAGAAAGTATTAGGCCTGATGTTGGTGGACGCGGCCCGTTCGGCGCTGACGAACGATGTGCGCGCGGTACTCGGTGTGTTAGCGGGGCAGGTGGCGATTGCAATCGAAGATACGCGGCTCGTCGAAGAGAACGTGCAGCTTGAACGCAAACTCGCACAGGGCGAACGCCTCGCTGCGCTCGGCCAGATGGCGGCGGCCGTGGCGCATGAAGTAAAGAACCCGCTCTCCGCGATCAAGTCTATCGCCCAAGTTATGCGCGAAGACGAGCGCATGACGCACGAGTACGCGCGTGACCTTGATCTAATCGTCGGCGAAACGGATCGCCTGAGTCGCAGCGTCACGCAACTGTTGAGTTTTGCCCGCCATGCGCCACCAGCCGGTGCGCCCATACGCGCCGACGAGCTCGCACGCGCCATCGTCGCGCTCTTTCACGCCGACGCACGCGCACGCGGCATTGACCTTGAGATAAAGACGAGCGCGCCGACGACGCTCGACGGTGCAGAGGCCACTGCCATCCGGGCCGCGCTGTCAAATCTACTCTTGAACGCACTGCAAGCCACACCGGCCGGCGGTCATGTCATAGTCGAAGCGACAGAAGCGCGCGACGCTCTGCTGTTCGCCGTGACGGACGGCGGGCCGGGTGTAGCCAGCGAATTGCGCGCACGCATCTGGGAGCCGTTCTTCACGACTCGGCAGCGCGGGACGGGCTTGGGCTTAGCCATCGTCCGTAAACGCATGGAAGAGGCGGGTGGGCAGGCGCTGCTTGCGGCGCAGCAACCACGCACGGGCGCGCGATTCGAGTTGCGCTTGCCGCGCGCGGGCGTGGCCGCGAAGTTGCCTATCGAAGCGTCGGTATAGTGATCTCAACCGCATAGAAACTGAAACTAACATGACTGTTCAAGTTGATCGACCTACGAACCTGCGCTTACTCATCGTGGACGATGAAGAGGCCGCGCGCTATGGCATGCGCCGCGCTCTGAACAGTAATGGCTATGAGATTGCCGAAGCAGGTAGCGTCGCGGAGGCGCGCACACTGATGAGCGCCCGCCCGCCCGATCTCATGCTGCTCGATGTGAATCTACCCGGACAGAGCGGGCTTGAATTTTTGCATGAGTTGCAAAAGACACCCGAGGCAATGCCGCTCGTGATATTGATCACGGCGCACGGCAACGAGCGTATGGCGGTCGAGGCGATCAAAGCGGGCGCTTATGATTATTTGGCGAAGCCGTTCGAGGTGGACGATCTGCGGCTCGTCGTCAAGAACGCATTGGAGACCGTGCGCTTGCGGCGCGAGAACGAGCGCTTGCGCACGACGCTGGCGCAAGAGAGCGCAGCCCGTGGCTCGCTCATCGGCAACTCGGACGCGCTGCGTCGTGTGCGTGGGCTGATTGATAAAGTTGCCGAGACGGACGCGACCGTGTTGATCCGCGGCGAGTCCGGGACAGGCAAAGAGCTTGTCGCGCGCGAGATACACGAGCGCAGCAGCACACGGCGGCGCGGCGCTTTCGTCGCCGTCAACTGCGCCGCGCTGCCCTCCGAATTGATCGAGTCGGAATTGTTCGGGCATGAAAAGGGCGCGTTTACCGGCGCGGCGGCGCGGCGACGCGGTAAGTTTGAGCAAGCCGACGGCGGCACTTTATTCCTCGACGAAATCGGGGACATGAGCGCGAACGTGCAGGCGAAATTACTCCGCGCGCTCGAAGAGCGGCGGATCGAGCGGCTCGGCGGCAATGAATCGCTGCCGGTTGACGTGCGCATCATCAGCGCGACGCACCGCCCGCTCGAACAAGATATAGAGGCAGGAAATTTTCGCGCTGATCTTTTCTATCGCCTGCGCGTGGTGACGGTTGAGCTTGCCCCTTTGCGCGAGCGGCGCGAGGACATTCCCGTTCTCGCCGAAGCGTTCGCACGTGCGACCGCCGAGCGCTACAACTTGCCCGAACGTCGTATCGGCGCGACGGCCCTACGCCAACTGCTCGAATATCCCTGGCCCGGCAATGTGCGTGAGTTACGCAACGCCATCGAACGCTCGCTCATCCTGGCCGAAGGCGACGAATTGTCTGCGCGCGATCTGCCGGAGGAGATCAACGCGGCCGCAGACAGCGTGGGGCAAACACGCGCACGCAGCGAGAGCGAAGGCGACCAACTGGGTGTCCCTTTCACCGCCGACTTTCGCAATGACCGCCGCGAGTTTGAACGCCGCTATATCACGCGCTGCCTTGAAGAGACCGGCGGCAACGTCACCCGCGCCGCTGCCATCCTCGGTATGCACCGCCAATCGCTGCAACACAAATTGCGCGAGTTGGGCCTCGCACGCCGCTACGTCTCCGTCGGCGCGGAAGATGAACCGGCGCAAGATAATTCCGACAACTGACGGAAGAATAAGCTCCGCGCCGGATGCGCTAAAGGCGGCAGTGGGAAAACAGCGCATGACATAGCCGGTACGCTCCTTGCCGTAAAGACATGCGACGCAGCATTGCGCAGCATATCTTTAGCACGGGAGCAATCGTGAACTTTCAGTTTCAAATTCGGCATACTGTTCTCAACCTCGTCCTCGTTTGTCTTGGCCTCTTAACGTTTGCGTCGTCAACGCAGGCGCAGTTCGCACAAACGCATAGGCATCTCATCATCTGTATTGATGGCGTTGGCTACACCATCATCGAGAAGATGCGCGCCGAAGGCCGCTTCAAACTTTTCCATCAGCCCGCACAGATGATCGCGCCGTTCCCGACCCTGACCGACGTGTCTTTAAGCGAAATACTACGCCCGACGGGAGCGGGCGAGCCGGCCGGGTATGAAGATAGTTATTACGACGTCGCGAGCAACCGTATGCGCGGCGGCATCGCGGATCGCTTTCGGCAAGATCGTTTTATCGCGGGCACGTATCGCGATCTCTTCGACTATCACCCGTCTGCGCTCAAGAGCGGCCTGATGGGCTATGCCGCGCCGCCGCTCTCTACTTACCTCGCGGCGGTCACTGATCTCGCGCGCTTGCGGCAGAAGTTTCGCGCCTCAAGCGAGCCGGTCTTCTTCGGTTACACCGGCGCGACTGACACGCTCGCGCATCTCGGCGGCGAGCGTCTGCTGCGCAGCTTTCTCGCGCGTCTTGACGACACGCTCACAGAGATCGTGCGCGAGAGCGAAGGCAATACAGAGGTCACGATCTTCTCTGATCATGGCAACCTCTTCATGGACTACAAACGCGCGCCCTTGAAAGACGCGCTCAAACGCGCGGGCTTTAAGCGCGCGAACAAGCTGAAGGATGAGCGCAGCGTCGTGCTGCCGCAGTTCGGTCTAGTGGGGAGCGCCGTGTTGTGGACGAAGAAGGGGAATGAGCAGCGTCTGGCAGATGTGTTGGCGCAGGTGCGCGGTGTTGACTTTGCAGCATACGAGCAGGACGGAGTTGTCCACGTGGTTAATCGCACGGGGCAGGCTGTGATCGAACGGCGCGGAGGGCGTTTCAGTTACCGCGCGCTCACGGGCGATCCGCTTGAACTCCGTGAGGCTGTGCGTGCGTTGACCGCGCAGGGGAAGATTGACGCTGACGGTTTCAGCGCGGACATGGACTGGTTCGCGGCCACCTGCGCGGGTGCGCGTCCCGATGTGGTGCGGCGCGTCTATGCGAGCGCGACGCAGTTAGTGCGCAACCGGGCCAGCGTCGTCGTTAGTCTCAACGATGGTTATTACACCGGCAGCGTCCTGCTCGACATCGTGGCTTTTATGCAAGCCACGCACGGCAACATCGGCCGCGGCCAAAGTCTCGGCTTCGTCATGAACAGCACGCACGATTTACCTGCTTACTTGCGCGCAGGCGACGTGTGGCCCGCCCTCGGCTCGCCCGTCATCAAAAAAGCGACGGAGCGAAACCTGACTAAAGCGCAATAAGCGCAACTACAGTTCTCTTCATGCTCAGCAGCAGAGGCAGGAGCCACGAGCCTACACGAACCTATACGAAGCAAGGCCACGAAGTTTGTGATCTTTATTCGGGTGGGTTCGGGTGGGTTCGTGGTTAGCTCTTTTTCATCGAACATGAATAGACCCTGCGACGCCGCGCACCTCCGTTGCACATCGGCCGGAGTTGTGTTTAGATTTCCCGCACTCTAGTTTGCCTGAGCTTGAAAGCAGCACAAACGAATTATGAAGGCCAGCATTGACGCGATCATTCAACGCGAACAAGCCGACTATCTTGAGCAGTTGCACCCGCAAAGTACGGGCCTGCTGGCAGAGATGGAGGCGTATGCGGCCGCGCAGCGGGTGCCGATAGCGGATCGGGAAGTCGCGCTCTTTCTGGAGATCGCGGCGCGGGCCGCGAGTGCTAGCCGCGTGTTGGAGATCGGCATGGCCATCGGCTATTCCGTTATTCATTTGCTGCGCGGCATGGCTGACGATGGTCTTGTCGTCACCATCGAGCCGAATGCTGAGATGATCGCACGCGCGGAAGATTATTTCACGCGCGCCGGTGTGCGCGAGCGTGTACGCATTGAGCAGGGGCGTGCGCTCGATGTGTTACCGCGTCTGACCGGGACGTTCGATCTCGTCTATCTCGATGCGGTGAAAGAAGAGTACGAAGCATATCTTGCAGCGGCGCTGCCGCTACTGCGCTTGGGCGGCGTTGTTATTGCTGACAATCTACTTTGGGGCGGGCAAGTGGCCGGCGACGTGCGCACGGCGGATCAAACTGCTTCGACGCAAGCTCTACGTTTATTCAATCAGCGTTTCGTGCGCCACCCGCAACTGCGCGCCGTGGTGTTGCCGGTGGGCGACGGGTTAGGCTACGGGGTGAAGATAGCGTGAGCGGCGAGTCGTCCGCCCAACGGGCGGCGCGGGCGCGGCCCGAGGTTGAACTGCTGCTGTGTTGCGCGCGTGCGCGTGTGGACGCAGCCCGGGTAGCGCGGATTCGTAAGCTGGTTGTAGGCGACCTCGACTGGGAATATTTGCTGCGCTTGGCCGAGCGACACGGATTACAGCCACTACTTTACTGGCAACTCAACGATGTCTGTGCGGCCGTTGTGCCCGTCGCACATATGCAACGCCTGCGGGCCGCCTTCCAACGCATCTCAGCTTTCAATATATTTCTCACAAGCGAGTTGCAAAAATTATTGTCGCTGTTTGCCGCACAGGGCATCGCGGCGATGCCTTATAAAGGGCCGGCGTTGGCGGTTGAAATCTACGATAATATTGCGCTCCGGCAATTCAGCGACTTGGACATTCTAGTGCGGCCCGCTGATGTGCCGCGGGCGCGCGACATCCTCTTGCACGAAGGGTACGAGCCTTTGCCGGCGCTTACGGTAGCGCAGCAAGCCGTGTTATTGCGGATGCAGTGCAACTTGCCGTTCACGCGCGAGCGCAAGCGGTTGGTGGTCGAATTGCACTGGGCGGTGAGCGCGCGGCATTTTGCGCGCCCGTTCGCGCCGGATGATATCTGGACGCGCAGCAGCACCGGCAAACTAAACGGTACAGATATAAACTGTCCGGCCATAGAAGATTTGTTACTTGCCCTCTGTGTGCATGGCTCGAAACATTTGTGGGAGCGGCTCGCGTGGGTATGTGATATTGCGGGGCTAATCGAGAAGCATCAGGACATAAAGTGGACAATCCTGCTTACACAGGCGCGTGCGACAGGCAGTGAGCGCATGCTCTTGCTTGGCCTATGTCTGGCGGCCGATCTGCTGGACGCAGAGTTGCCGGACGAGGCCAGACAGTCCTTGCACGCCGACCCTGAGATCACCGCTTTAGCCGCCGATGTCATGCGCGATCTTTTCACGCCTGAACTGACGCCGAGTGGATTGGCCGGCTATTTTCGCTTCCAGCTAAAAGCCCGCCGCAGATTTCGCGATAAAGTTAATTACTTACGCTTCATCCTCACCCCGACGGAGGAGGATCTAGCGCAGTTATCGTTGCCCGCGCCGTTCAACTTCATCTATTACCTGCTCCGTCCTTTCCGCATGGCTCTGACCGGCGGCCCAAGCCATTTCCATTAAGCTACATCGAATTAACTGCCTTGATCGTTGCTGCGCGGGTGATAAATATGTTATTTTCACGCACCTTAAGATTCTCCCCCAAGCGTCGTCGGGTTAGTGCGCCAGGAGAAATCAGAATTATCGCTGCATCCTTGGGCAACCGGCGGCTTAATGTCTTAGCATTGCGGGCGGCGGACGCGCCTATGATGAGACAATAGCAACCATTCATTAGCCTTGTCATCAAAGCACAGTTATGTGACCGGCTGTTTTATATACGCCGTATGACAAAAGTCTGGAGTCAATTCAAGAGGTAAGTTAGAATGCTGAAGAT
This sequence comes from Acidobacteriota bacterium, assembly GCA_031359515.1. Classification (GTDB taxonomy): domain Bacteria; phylum Acidobacteriota; class Blastocatellia; order Pyrinomonadales; family Pyrinomonadaceae; genus QHXQ01. Next base: position 16,138 of record JANMAD010000303.1, read on the forward strand.
GTTTACAAGGTGGCGATTAGTGATTTTGTCAGCCATGATTGTATCGGTATTTATGCCGGCGGCGACATTGGCGCAACGCAAGCGCAACCGGCGCGCGACGCCTGGCACACAAGCAACTTCGCCGGCGCAACGGCCGGTGCAGGCACAGCCAAGCCCCACGCCTGCAATCGCACAGCCGCAAGTGCCGGCAACTGTACAGAAAACGGAATCGCAACCGGCGACCGGCACGGCACAGATTAAACCGAAGGAGACCAAAGGCACATGGCGGCTCAAGGTCACAACTGGCCCGCCGCGCATGTTTAGTCTGAAAGCCGACCGCGCATCGGTGGCTGAGATCGCCTCTGAGTTAGGGCGCAAACTCGATGTACCGGTCATGCTCAGCCCGGTGATGGAAAAGGCGCGGGTGACGCTTGAATTCACGGGCACACCGGTTGAAGGGGCGTTGCGGATGATCGCGCCGGTGCCATACATTGATTATGAGGTGAGCGGGGAAGGAACGCCAAAGATCGTTGCCCTCTATCTTTACGGGCTGAATGAGCCGCCGCCTGCGGAAACGGCCGTTGTCCGGGGCGACTCGGAGGCACTCCTGATCGAAGGGAATACGGAAGAAGGCACGGAAGCTGAATCCGAAAAAGAGAAGCAAGAGAAGGCGCTTACCGTCAAGGTCGAGCGCAATCAAGTGACTTTGCATGCGCGCAAGCAACCCTTGAGCGCCGTGCTATCGGAAATCGCCAGCAAGGTTGACATTCCGTTCGAGATGAAATATGACTCTACCGAAGTTGTGGATGTCGACTTGAATAACGCCACGATGGAGCAAGTGGTGCGCACGCTCTCGCCCAACATACGTTTGTACCAGCGCACTGATCTGCAAACATATGAAACCAAGCCGCTGCGCATAGTTTTAGCGCCGCCAACCAGCACTCAACAAACTACCAAAATGTGAGGAGACGGAAGCCTTGAACAAACAGACCAGTCCGGTCAACGAGCAATTCGCCGAAGAGATCGAGCGTGGCGAGCTTATGCATGCACAGCCTGTGGAGAAGAAGCAGTTTGTCGAGCCAGTTGTGTCGGTGCCCGTAGATGTGCTTGAAGCGACCACGTTTTTCCAAGCCCCGACCATTGAAGCGTCAACTGTTTAAGGGGCAACGTACGCAATTGTGCGCTCTGAGACTAGTCATGTGCACAGAGCGCAAGCCCAATGTGCAACCAGTACGGCCCTGAACAGTCATTATACTATCGCGGGGCGTCTGCTGCGCGTTGAGGTGCATGGCGATTGGGAGGCGCAATGGACAACCAGTTTTTTAAGCGGTTTCCATCTGGCCCCAACAATGGCTCCGGTTGACGACCGGACTTTAGTGACGCTCAGCGTTAAGCGCGCCGCACTACCTGCCGTCCCATCTGCGCTGCAAACATTTGCGATTAATCGCGGTGTTTGCTACACGGATGGGACGCATTATTTTCTGTCCGTTGACGAATCGCTGGTGGTAATTGCCGCCCCGGCGGCCCGGCGGGTTGAAGTTTGGTTCGGCCTGACACAGCACGCACGTCATCCTGTTGCACTCGTCAATGCTTTTTCCTACGGTTTGCAGGCAGCCCTGCGCCGTGCCGGTGTCTACGACGTGCATGCTGCCGGGTTACGCGAACCTGCAACAGGCAGAGGCGCACTCTTCATCGGTTCGTCCGGCAGTGGCAAGACGACCTTGACGCTCAAACTGGCTGAAAGCGGCTGGCAATATCTATCGGACGACATGATTGTGCTACGCGAGACAGCGGCGGGGCTAGAAGCCGAAGGCTTCAGACGACTGTTCTCTGTGGCTGCGGCTTCAATCTCCGGTAGTAACATGCTCCGGCTGCAAGCGGCACTTGGTGCGCCGGTTGCATCCGATCCCACAAAGCGCAGACTGGAGCCGGAGAGCGTTTTCCCCGATGGCCGGGCTGCGGGTTGTCGCCCGCACGTGTTATTTTTTCCGCAAGTAGCGGGTGCAGCGAAAACCATTATTAAAGAAATGCCTGCCCGTATTGTTATGCAACAACTCGTCCGCAGTTGCCCATGGGCGACCTACGACGCGCAGGTCGCGCCAGATTATCTGCGGGTGCTGGCCCGGCTCGCCAATCAGTGTCGCTCATTTGAATTGCTCGGCGGGCTTGACCTAATGCGCGAACCGCAATGCGTCGCCGACTTGCTTGCGCCCTACATGACAGAGTAAAAAGCCTTCGTGCCGATACCAACCCAGCCAGCCCCACGCGCGGCCGATCCAGTTCGACTAACTGTCGAACTGACCAACGTGTGCAATCTGCATTGCAGCTATTGTATGCGGGATGAGGACGCGCTGTATCACACGAAGGCCGACTTCTTCCCGGCCGACTTGCTGAGTCGCATCGTGCGCGAGGCCCGCGCCGCTTATCAGATCGATTACGTCACGTTCACGGGCGGGGAAGTGACCTTGCATCCGCGCTTCGCGGAGATGATCGGCACAGTCGCGGCCGCGGGCATGCAGTGTAGTTTCGTCACCAATGGTTGGCATTTCGACCGCGTCTATCCGGCCTTGCTCGCGCACAAATCAGCGGTGCGTCTGGTCGCCTTCAGCGTTGATGGCGCGACGCGTGAGGCGCATGATCATTGGCGCGGTGCGGGGTCTTTCGACCGCGTGATCCGCGCCGTCACGCGCTGCTACGTGCAAGCCATCCCGTTCGTCTTCAAGGTCGGCATTCGGCGGGACACTTTGCCGCAGCTTGAACAGATCGCATTGCTTGCCGCGCGGCTGGGCGCAGCTGCCCTGCATTTCTCACACTTGCTGCCAACCTCCGCCGACTTAGAAGCGGAGTCCGCCTTATCGCTTGAAGAACAGCGGCATGCAGAACAAGAAGTGTTGGGCTTGGCGCGCATCTTGAAGATGCCCATCGGCATGGCTGTCGGATATTACGACATCAATTCGGAAGTCCCTTGTTCGCCGCTCAAGGGCACGAGTTGCAACGTGGACTGGCGTGGGCGGCTCACGCTCTGCTGCAATATGGCCGGCTATCGGAACGCAGGCGGCGAACCGGATGTAGTCGCCGATTTGACACGCGAAGGGTTTGCCGTCGGCTACAAGCGTTTGCAGGAAGTTGCGCGCTTACAGATTGAACGGCGCAGACAAGCGCTCGCCGAGCTGGCCGCACGCGGCGCAGCACCTGATCTCTACACTGGCTCGCCCTGTCTATTTTGCCTGCAAAGTTTCGGCAAAATTCCGTGGCGCAATGCACAGAAAGGCGGGGAGTCTGCCGCAAGCCAACGCGCTCTGCCGGTCTTGTCTGCGCCGACCCTGGCTGCGCCGACTAGCAACTGAATTGGATTAATCGCTGCATGATGGAGAATACTCCGCGCCCACACGATCACGTCGTCTACACAGAGTTCGACGGCCGCGAAGCCGTCCTCGTTGATCTCAACACCAAGCGTTACTATACGCTCAACGAAACGGCGATGCTCGTCTGGCGCAGCCTTGAACGCGGCCGCACCAAGGACGACATCGTGCGCGAAATGACCGATGCTTACGATGTGACGGCCGAGCATGCTGCCACCTCTGTCGAACGTTTGCTCGTATCGCTTGCGGCGCACAGACTGCTGCGCAATGATGCCTGAGCCTGCCAGAATAAGTCTCTAGGAATTTAGTCCACATAATCAGGAGTAGCGGGGCGATAGTGCGTTGCTGATAAATTCGCTCCAATAATTATGCAGCTTCTGAGTGTGAGCAACACTCTATCGCCCCATTTCTTAATCAGGCGTTTGCTTGTGCGAGTGCGTGGGGTGTGATAATTTGCGACATCTTGGCCGGCCGTTGACAGTCGAAGGACGCACATCAGCGCGTATTTCAGTCGCCGTTCGGTGCGAGGTCAAACTTAATCGCCTCTAGTAGTTTCAGCGTCAGACGCCATCCCTAAGGTCATCAGAGAAAGGTTCAATTATGCGTTATTCGTTCGGCCGTAAGCGGCGGGGCATCTCGGCCCGGCGTAAGGCACTCACCCTCCTGCCGGTCTGCGCACTGGCCTTTATGCTCTTCGCCGCCGGTCTGATGCCGGCCTCGTTGCGCATCGCCAACGCAGACACCACTGCGCAGACGTTACCGTTTAGCCAGAACTGGACGAATACGGGCCTGATCACGACGAGCAACGACTGGTCGGGCGTGCCGGGTATTATCGGTTATCGCGGCGACGCCTTGACCGGCGCGACCGGCGTCGATCCGCAGACGGTCGTGGCGGATGGCTCTGGGACACCGGTCAACGTCATCGCCAATCAGACCAACCCGAACACGAACACTACCGGCGGCATCGCCGAGTTTGAGCAGACGCAGCAGTCCGCGCCCGCCAATACGAATCCGGTCGTTGCCTTCCAGGGGTCGGGCACGGCCCGCGCGCCGCATATCGTCATCACGCTCAACACGACGGGCCAGACGAACATCAACGTTAGTTATAACCTGCGCGACGTGGACTGCGCGGCCGACAACGCCGTGCAGCCGGTTGCGCTGCAATACCGTGTCGGTATGACCGGCAACTACACGAACATCCCGGCCGCTTTCGTCGCCGATGCGAGCACCGGGCCGAGCCTGTGTACGCAGGTCACGCCGGTCAGCGTCACGCTGCCCGCCGCCGTAGAGAATCAGCCGGTCGTGCAACTGCGCGCCATCACGGCGGACGCTGTTGGCAGCGACGAGTGGATCGGCGTTGACGACATCAACATCACTTCGGGTGTGGTTGCGCAGCCCGCACTCTCGATCAACGACGTGACGCAGGCCGAGGGCAACAGCGGCATGACCGCCTTCACCTTCACTGTTAATCTTTCTCCGGCGAGCACGCAGACCGTGATGGTCAACTACGCCACGGCTAACGGCACGACCAACCCTGCCACCGGCGGTGCGGCCTGCGGGGGCAGTGTGGACTACATCTCGACCTCCGGTTCGCTGACGTTCAACCCGAACGGCACAGCTCAGTCCGTCACTGTGCAAGTCTGCGGCGACACAACGAGCGAGCCGAACGAGACTTTCTTCGTCAACCTGTCGGGGGCGAATAACGCGACGATCAGCGACTCTCAGGGCGTCGGCACAATCACGAACGACGACATCACGGTCATCGCCATCCACGATATTCAAGGCAGCGGCCCCACCTCGCCCTTAGCCAATCAAACTGTGACCACGACGGGCATCGTCACGGGGCTGCGCAGCAACGGCTTCTTCATCCAGACGCCGGACGCGCAGGCGGACGCTGACCCGAACACCTCCGAGGGCATTCTCGTCTTTACGTCAGGCGCACCGCCCGCCGCCGCCGCCATCGGAAACAATGTGACAGTGACCGGCACTATCGTTGAGTTCATTCCGTCGACCGATCCGAGTAGCCCCTCGGAGACAGAGTTCAATAACACCGGTCTGAGCGTCGCGCTAAACTCGACCGGCAATGGATTGCCTGCGGCGATCACGTTGACCGCAGCCGATACGAACGGCACAGACCTGAACAACCTTGAGAAGTATGAAGGCATGCGCGTGCGCGTCAATTCGCTGACCGCAATTTCGCCGACGCAGGGCACTGTCAACGAAGCGAACGCGACTTCGGCCTCGAACGGCGTCTTCTACGGCGTCATCACGGGCTTAGCGCGTCCGTTCCGCGAGCCGGGCGTGCAGTTGCCCGACCCTGTGCCGACGCCTTCGCCTTCGGGCACACCGCCGCCGAACGTCCCGCGTTTTGATGGGAATCCGGAACGCTTGCGTGTGGACAGTGATGCGCAGCCGGGCGCGACCGCGCTCGAAGTCTCGACCGGCGCGGTCATCACGAACATTATCGGGCCGCTAGATTATGTCTTCCGCACCTACACGATCCTGCCTGACGCGGCTACGCCGCCGGGCCTCTCCGGCGTCACCAGTGGCATCACCGTGCCGCAGCCGCTCATCAACGAGCTGACCATCGCCTCGTTCAACATGCAGCGATTCTACGATACGACCGACGACCCCGGCACGTCCGATGTGGTGCTGACCACGACCGCCTTCAACAACCGGCTCAACAAGGCCTCGCTCGCCATCCGCAACGTGATGCGGACGCCCGACGTGATCGGCGTCGAAGAGATGGAGAATCTAACGACGCTGCAAGCAGTTGCCACTAAAGTGAATAACGATGCCGTGACGGCCGGCGCGCCGAATCCAAATTATCAAGCGTTTCTGTCCGAAGGCAACGACATCGGCGGGATTGACGTGGGCTTCTTAGTCAAGACCGCGCGCATCAGCGTCATTGACGTGACGCAATTCGGCCTGTCGACGACGTACATCGATCCTACCACCGGCTCGCCCGCGCTGCTCAACGACCGCCCGCCGCTCGTCATGCGCGCGACTGCGCCCGCGCCTAACGGGCCTTACGCCTTCACCGTCATCGTCAATCACTTGCGCTCGCTGTCCGGTGCGGACGCCGCCACGCCCGACGGCAATCGCATCCGCGTTAAGCGGCGTGCGCAGGCCGAATTCTTGGCGAACTTAATTCAAGCGCGCCAAGTCGCCGACCCGTCTGAGCGCATCATCTCGGTCGGCGATTACAATGCGTTCCAGTTCAATGACGGCCTCGTTGACGTGATCGGGACGATCAAGGGGACGCCCACGCCGCCGGATCAAGTGGTCTATGCGAGCAGCGATCTGGTCAACCCGGACTTGACTGACTTGATCGAAACGTTGCCCGCCGACCAGCGTTACTCGTTCACCTTTGACGGCAACGCGCAGACGCTCGACCACGAGTTAGTCAACCCGAACATGCTGCAAAGCTTTACGCGACTCTTCTACGGGCGCAACAATGGCGACTATCCGGATTCTTATCGCAACGATCCGAATCGGCCCGAACGCATCTCCGACCACGATATGCCGGTCGCCTATTTCACGCTCGGCTCGCCGCTCATCATCAGCGAGTTCCGCTTCCGCGGCCCCACCTTCAGTCCGGGGCAGGGAATTGACGGCTCGCTCGATGAGTACATAGAGCTATACAACCCCGCGAGCGTGCCGCTGACCATCAGCACCACGGACGGCTCAAACGGCTGGGCATTCGCCTACACGAACGGCGCGGGCACGAGCGTCACCATCGCTTCGGTGATTCCGAACGGCACGATCATTCCGGCGCGCGGTCACTTCCTGCTCGCCAACGAGCCGGGCGGCGTCGCCTCCCCGAAGATGGGCGGCGATTGGTTCAAGCCGAGCGGCATCACGCCAACGGGCAGTTACACGCTGACGAACTATGCGCCGAGCGACCGTGCTTATAGCGCTGTAGTGGGCGGCGGCACGGCGAACATTCCCGACGACGGAGCTATCGCGCTCTTCCAGACCGACAACCCCTTGAACTTCAACACCAGCACGCGGCTCGACGCCGTTAGCCTAAATAACGCGAACGGCACGAACTCGGCGCTCTTCCGCGAAGGCACGAACTTGCCTTCGCCGGGCGCGAACGATGGGCAGTATGCCTTCGTGCGCAAACTGACGAGCGGTCTGCCGCAGGACACAGACAATAACGCCGCCGATTTCGTCTTCGTCTCGACCAATGGCGGCTCGTATGGCGGCGTGCAGTCAATCTTGGGCGCGCCGGGGCCCGAATCTTCGATCAGACCCGTGCAGCACAATGCTGACATCAAAGCTCAACTGATCGAGCCGCAAGCGGCCAGCACCGCCGCGCCCAACCGCGTGCGCAGTCTCACCGCAGTCACAAATGGCGCGCAAGGCACGCTTGATATTCGTCGGCACTTCGTGAACATGACGAACACGATGATCACGCGCTTACGCTTCCGCGCGGTTGACATCACCACGCTCAACAGTCCCGGCTACACGCCGGGCGGCGCGCAAGCCGACATACGCATGATTGATGGGTCGAACTTTGTTATCACGACCAGTCGCGGCCCGCTGACCGTGCTGGGCACAACAGTGGAACAGCCGTTCCCCTTGACGCAGCCAAACGGCGGCGGGCTTAATTCCAGCGTGACTGTCACCCTGCCGGGCGGTGGATTAGCGGCGGGCGCGGCGGTAGATCTTCACTTCCTGCTCGGCGTCCAGCAGGGCGGCTCATTCCGCTTCTTCATCAACGTCGAAGCACTGCCCTTAAACAAAGTCAGAGAATTTAGCGCTGAGTACGAACCTGCAAAGATAATGGGGCGCCACGATCCCCCCGTGCCGCCACTTTCTCTTTGCGCATGCTTGGTTGCTATGGGTAGGCATAAGTAACGATGTAATCCGGCGGCGTAATCTCAAAGATAGGTCTGCCATTACGCTCCAGCCATGCATGCCCGGCCAATAGATCGCCGCCCGCCTTGCGCACGCCGAACACAATGCGCGTCTCGATGCCATTGAGCGCGAGGTAACGTTGCAGCACAGGCGCACGCTTCCAACAGATCGGGGTAAAGACGAAGAGATTAAGACCGAGCAGGAGATCGACGAGTTGCGCCATACGTTCAGCCGTAAGCGCGCGGTTGGGGCTTGACAGGCGCGGCGTGGCGGTGACCATGCGCAGCGCACGCGGTAATGGCAACAGTCTGATCAGCAGGGAAAGTAACCCCACCCAACAAGCCATCCGCACGAGCAGCAAGGCATCAGTTGGCTTGCGCCGCACAAATCGGCCCGCTTGCACGAATGTTCGGATGAGCCTGTTCATCATGCTCGGCTGGTGGGGCTGTTGAACTCTCGTTCAATGACTAGAAGCTTAGGCTTTCGGTGCATGATAACCACGCCGCGTGCGCGCGAGCGCATCGGGGCGCGCGAGTTTGATCTCGACTGCGCGCCAGCGACCGTCGCGGGCGCGGTTGGTCGGGCGATAGCTAATCGTGTATTGGTTGCTGAGTTCTTCGACAATTGCCGCGAAGGCTGCGCGTAATTCCTGTCCGCCCGGTGTCGGCAGATAACGCCCGCCGCTGCGCGTAGCGAAATGCGTGAGGGCGGCTGAGCCGCTCATAGTAGCGGCCCGGGGCGCGTTCCGGTCAGAAAGATCGACTGTGTAGAGTGTAGCTCCGGCGGCGAGCGCGGTATTCAAAGCCTTGTCGGTCGAGGCGGCGCTATGCGTATCCGCCCCATCAGAGAGGATAACGATAGCGCGCCGTTTTTCCGTGCGCGCGGCTAGGTCGCGGGCGGCGCGCATCACGGCATCATTCAACACAGTCATCCCCTTCGCCTCCATAGCAAAGACGACCGGGTCGAGGTCATGTGTGAAGGCAAAGTCCTGCACCTGTCGGACTTCTGTATGAAAACTGTAGACGGCGACATTGTCATCGGGGCGCAGTCCATCTAGGAAGCGTATTGCTCCTGAGCGCGCCAGCGATATGCGCCCCTCCATGCTGCCGGAAATATCGAGCAGCAGCGCCGCAGCAAACGGCGTCTCTTCCTCGCCAAAGCCGGAAAGCGGCTGCTCTTGCCCGTCTTCCAAAATTTTGAAATCAGTCCGCTTCAAGCCATGGACGTATGCGCCGCGTTTATCTGTCACGGTCACGTTCAGCACGACAAGGTCGCTGTTAACACGTACTACTTCATCGTCTTGTTGTGTGACCGGGCGGGCGGGCGTCAACACTGCGAACAACAGGCAAGACAAGAGGGGCAACCAGCACCAGCGCGGGCGTATTGAGTTGTGCGTTTGGCCGGATGACATACTGTGTGGCTGACTATTGGGTTAAATTACGAGCGTGACGAATGAGCTCAAGTAGCTCATTCGTCTGTGCTATGACGCTGACGGAAACAACCTGGCGTGGTGTCTTCTCCACACACTTGCGTAGCTCATCCGCGAGTTCGGCCATACGCACAAGCGTGGCGACTAGGACTGCGGGCGGGTCTTTTAACTGCGCTTCACCGTCACCCCCACCGGCCGCACCCCGTAGTTGGCGAGTAAGTTTCTCCATGCGGCCAAGATTTTTGAGTCCGGCCGGGTCGAGCGCTTTATGTTGCTCGTAAGTATTGCGT
>JANMAD010000314.1:0-1802 GCA_031359515.1 Acidobacteriota bacterium
GTGGCATCGCTCATTTACACGGCGCGGGTGGGCAGCGCGTCGCCGGACGCGGGGCAGTTGTTAGAGTTGGACGCGATTGCGGCGTGCGTGATCGGCGGGACGAGTTTGATGGGCGGGCGCGGCACGGTCTTCGGCGCGATCATCGGCGCGCTGATCATGTCGAGTCTGGACAACGGCATGTCGCTGAAGAACGTCGCGCCCTACACGCAGAACATCATCAAAGGCGCGATCCTCGTCGCGGCGGTCGGCTTGGATATGGCGGGCCGGAAGCGCGGCTGAGATTTCTTTGCGCTCATCCTTTGCGCCTTTGCGACTTTGCGTGAGATTCATACGCACGAAAGAATAAACTCACGCAAAGACGCAAAGGCGCAAAGATAAGGCGCTAGGTTTTGGATTGAACTGGAAGAAGCGATGAATCTCTTTCGATTGGCGAACGCATCCATGCGGTGCGTTCTTTTTGTCTGTGTGGTGTGTGGCGTGTTGCGTGCGCAGACGGCGAGCAATCTCGCGCCGGGTGCGCCGGGCCGCGATGCGCAATGGGCGAGCGCGGGCAAGGACGGCGTCGGCACGTCGAACACGCTCGAATCGAAACTGTGGTTCACGTTGCGCGAAGGTGTGTTGACCGAGGTCTATTATCCAACCGTGGATGTGGCGAACGTGCAGGAGTTGCAGTTCGTCGTCGTCGCGCCCGGCGGCAAAGTCGAGACCGAAAGCGCGGACACGACACATCGCATTGAAGTGCTTGATCCGCGTGCGCTCACGTTCCGCCAGACGAACACCGCGAAGAGTGGCGCATGGAGGCTCACGAAAACTTACACGACCGATCCCGAACGCAGCACGTTGTTAATCAGCGTGCAGTTCAACACGCGCGACCCGCGCGCGGCCTACGAGTTGTACGTCTATTATGATCCGTCAATCAATAATAGCGGCATGCACGATTCGGCTTGGACGCAAGGCGGGATGTTGTTTGCATCCGACGCGGGCAAAACATCTGCGCTCGCAACCGTCCCCGGTTTCATCGAGGCAACGAACGGCTATCTAGGCACAAGCGACGGGCTGACGCAGTTGCGCGGTCAAGGCCGGCTGGCGAGCAGCTACGGGCGCGCGGCCGATGGCAACATCGTGCAGGTAGGGCGGATGATGCAGTTCAAGCTGAGCAAAAGGCCGGGTATCGCATTTGTCCTCGCGCTGGCGTTCGGTAAAGATGAATTTGAGGCCGGCACGAACGCGCGTGCGTCGCTCACCAAAGGCTTCGCGCGTTGTCGCAGCGAATACGAAGCGGGCTGGCACGAGTACGTCAAGACGTTGCGCCGTGTTGCGCCGCAATATCAGGCGCAGTTCGATATGGCGGCGATGGTGTTGCGGGCGCATGAGGACAAGACTTATCGCGGCGCGCAGATCGCTTCGCTGTCTGTGCCGTGGGGCGGCGGCGCGAACGCGAACGAGCCGAACGTCGGCGGTTATCATCTCGTCTGGTCGCGCGATCTCTATCAGGTCGCCACTGCGCTCTACGCTATCGGCGACAAGGCGGGCGCGGATCGCGCGCTCGATTATCTGTTTCGCGTGCAGCAAAAGGCGGACGGCAGTTTTCCGCAGAATTCGTGGCTCGACGGGCGACCGTTCTGGGGCAGCTTGCAGATGGACGAGGTTGCGTACCCGCTCATCCTCGCTTATCAACTCGGCCGCACTGATAACGAGACGTGGACGAAGCACGTCAAACTCGCCGCCGACTACCTTGTCAAATACGGCCCGCGCACGCCGCAGGAGCGTTGGGAAGAGAAGCCGGGCTACTCGCCCGCGAC
>JANMAD010000339.1:0-2683 GCA_031359515.1 Acidobacteriota bacterium
GACTGTCGCCGGTGAGCGCGGCGCGTGTGCGCACCGTGTGGCCGTCGGCGGCACGCTCGGTGCGGGTCAGCCCGTCGGCGTCGAACGTGATGCGCGGCGCACGGGTGGAGGCGATGTCAATTATCCGTGCGCGCCGTTGCAACGTCAGTTGCGTGGGTGACGTGAGGCGCGGGACGAGACTGTCAACGACGCGCTGGCGCACGTCGTACGGCAATCCGTCGGCGGCGCGCGTGGCGGCCTCCTGCGGGTCGTCGCTGTTCGGCTCATCGAGTTGATATGTGCCGGTGAGCCGCGCATCGGCCGCGGACGGGTTGCCGACAGACGCCGGGCGGCGTGCGACCGGCTTTGCGGGCGCGGGTCGCCGCGTTGTGCGTCGCTGCGCCGCGCCGGGCACGGCCAACTGCAAACTCACGAGCGCGCACACGAGCGTCGCGCTAACGATGCATCTGATCTGTTTCATCTTCCCCTCCATGCCCACATAACCCTCGCTACTCAAATAAGGAAACGCACGATAGGCAAGCGCACCGTGCCAACGCCGGGAGAGGGGCTAAAACTTCAAGGGGAGTTAAGATCACGTACCACAGAGCTTAAAACCGCGCGCCACTTTTTCGCAAGGCGAGCGCGGTAGTGCTGTGACCTGATCATTCCACCGTGACTGACTTCGCCAGATTGCGCGGCTGATCCACATCGCAACCGCGGCGGACGGCGATGTGATAGGCGAGCAGTTGCAGCGGGATGATCGAGAGAATCGGCGCGAGCAGATCGCTGGATGGGGGCACGCTGATCGTGCGGTCGGAGACTTTTGATGATAGCTCGTCGCCTTCGGTCAAGACGGAGATGACGACGCCTTCGCGCGCTTTGACCTCGACGATGTTGGAGTGCGTCTTCTCGTAGCGCAACTCGGACGCCTTGTTGCCCTCTTCGCGCGTGTTGATGACGACGACGGGCAGACGCTCGTCTATGAGCGCGTTCGGCCCGTGCTTCATCTCGCCGGCCGGATAGCCCTCGGCGTGGATGTAGGAAATCTCTTTTAGTTTCAGCGCGCCTTCGAGCGCGACGGTGAAGTTGATGCCGCGCCCCAGATAGAGGAAATCCTGCGAGCGGTGAAACTCTTTGGCCAACTCTTCCAACTCGTCCGATTCAGAGAGCAGATGCTCGATCTTGACGGGCAACTCGGCCAACTCCTGCGCGTGATGTTGTGCTGCCTCCGCGCTGAGCGCGCCGCGTAACTGACCGAAGTAGAGCGCGAACAGATAGAGCGCGACCATCTGCGCCGTGAATGCCTTCGTCGAGGCGACGCCGATCTCCGGGCCGGCGTGCGTCAGGATCGTGCCGTCGGACTCGCGCGTGATCATCGAGCCATAGACGTTGCAGATCGCCAGCACCTTCGCGCCGCGCTCTTTCGCTTCCCGGAGCGCGGCGATGGTGTCGGCCGTCTCGCCCGATTGCGAGATGACGATGAGCAGCGTCTTCTCGTCAATCACCGGATCGCGATAGCGAAACTCGGAGGCGTAGTCAACTTCGACGGGCACGCGCGCCAACTGTTCGATCATGTACTTGCCGGCGAGACCGGCGTGCCAGCTTGTGCCGCAGGCCGCGATCATCACGCGGTCGCATGCGCGAAACTCCGCCTCGGTAATGTTCATCTCGTCGAGATAGACGCGGCCCGTGTCCAGCGAGATGCGCCCCTGCACGGTGTCGCGCACGGCGCGCGGCTGCTCGTAAATCTCTTTGAGCATGAAGTGCTTGAACCCGCCCTTCTCGGCCATGATCGGGTCCCACGTGATGCGCTGTTGCTGCGGCTCGCGTATGTTGCCCTCGAAGTCCGTGACGCGCACGGCGTCTTTCGTAAGCACCGCGATCTCACCGTCGCCAAGGAAGAACACGTCGCGCGTGTGTTGCAGGATGGGCGGGATGTCGGAGGCGACGAAATACTCGCCGTCGCCAAGACCGATGACGACGGGCGGGCCTTGGCGCACGGCGATGATCGTGTCCGGTTCGTCCACCGAGATGATAGCGAGCGCGAAAATGCCGCGCAGGTCGCGCACCGCGCGCACGACGGCCGCCTCGAACGAGGCTTCCGTGCGCAGGTACTCTTCGATGAGATGCGCGATGACTTCCGTGTCCGTCTCGGTGACGAAGCGATGATCCGAGCCGCGCAGACGCTCTTTCAGTTGCAAATAATTTTCGATGATGCCGTTATGCACGACGACGACGCGGCCCGTGCAGTCGCGGTGCGGGTGCGCGTTCTCTTCGGTCGGGCGACCGTGCGTGGCCCAGCGCGTGTGCCCGATGCCATAGGTGCCGTCGAGTGGCTTCAGGCGGAGCGCTTCTTCGAGATTGCGCAGCTTGCCTTCGGCGCGGCGGATGTCGAGACAGTGCGCCTCGTCCACGACCGCGATGCCGGCCGAATCGTAACCGCGATATTCCAGTTTGCGCAGCCCGTCAATGATGACCGGCACAACCTGCTTGTTCCCCACGTACCCGACAATGCCACACATGAATTCGATTACCTTTCAGGCAAGCCCTGACGAGCGACCAGCTAAAACAAAGTTGCCCTAACCTGTCGCTCAGCATTCAGCACTCAGCACTCAGCACTCAGCACTCAGCACTCATCACTCGTCACTGCTGTTGTCGCCGCTGCCGCGTTCTGCGCTGCGTCTGGCGCGGTCACCGCTGGTTC
>JANMAD010000354.1:0-1728 GCA_031359515.1 Acidobacteriota bacterium
GTTCCTCGGCGTGGATGCCCGGCGAGCATGGCCCGAGCGGGCCTATCACGGAGGTGCTCGCGCTCAGGTACACGGCCGGTCGGCTGCCGCTCGCCTGGGAGCGCGTGCACAGCAACAGGTTCGCGTGGCAGGGGAGCGTGCCGCCCGGCATAGATACGATTGAGGCCGCGCTCGACTTTCTGCTCACCACGAACACCGAGGGCTTCTCATCGGGCGCATCGGCGAGCGCGCAACTCGTGGTCGTAAGTTGGAATCAAGTCTTGCTCTATCCGGCGGGCCGGCCGGTGGAAGAGATCACCTTCACGCCGAGCATCAAGCTGCCGGCGGGTTGGAAATTCGGCACCGCGCTCGAAGGCGGGCGTGAGATGCGCGGCGCGACCACGTTCGCGCCCGTTTCGCTCGTCACGCTAATTGATTCGCCGTTGTTGGCGGGCGCAAACTTCCGCGTCATCCCGTTGGCGAGCGGGCCTGTGCGCCATCAAATTGATCTGGCGGCCGATAGCGCCGCCGCGCTCAACGTGCTGCCGCGCCACATCGCGGGCTATCGCCAACTCATCGCCGAAGCACAAGCGCTCTTTGGCGCACATCATTACCGGCACTACGATTTTCTGCTCACGTTGAGCGATCAGGTCGCATCATTCGGGCTGGAACATCACGAGTCGAGCGACGACCGGCTCGGCGAGCGTACGATGATTGACGAAGCGTCTGCCAAGTATGCCGCCGGTTTGTTGCCGCACGAGTTTGTCCATTCGTGGAACGGCAAATATCGCCGGCCCGCCGGGCTGGTCAATGCTGATTATCAACAGCCGATGCGTACGGAACTACTCTGGGTGTATGAAGGGCTGACCGAGTATCTCGGCGTGATTTTAACGGGGCGTTCCGGTCTGTGGTCGGAGCAGGACACACGCGAGAATCTCGCCTGGGTCGCCGCCTATCTGGACAAGCGCGGCGGTCGCGCATGGCGGCCGCTCTCTGACACCGGCACGGCCGCGCAACTGCTCTACAACGCGCCTGCGGCTTGGGCCAACATACGCCGCAGCGTGGATTTCTACGACGAGGGCACGCTCCTCTGGCTCGATGTTGACGCGCGCATACGCGAGCAGACGAACGGGCAAAAGTCGCTCGATGATTTCTGTCACCTCTTTTACGGCGGTCAGTCGGCGGGGCCGGACTTACAGACTTACACGTTCGATGACGTGGTCAGCGCGCTCAATCAGATCACACCGGGCGACTGGGCCGCCTTGCTCAACACGCGCGTCCGCGCCGTCGCGCCCCACGCGCCGTTGGGCGGGCTGGAAGCAAGCGGCTGGCGACTGGTGTACAACGACACGCCGAACGAGTACGTGACTGCCTCGGAGGCGAGCCACAAGAATACTGATCTTAGCTTCTCGCTCGGTTTGCTCTTGCGCGGCGACGGGACGATCAGCGACATCGTGCCGGGCGAGCCGGGCGAAATGGTGGGACTCAGCCCCGGCATGAAGATCATAGCGGTTAACGGCCGGCGCTTCTCTACCGATGTCCTGCACGATGCGATTCGTGCGGCCAAAACTGATCGTGACCCGCTTGAGTTGCTCATCGAGAATGCGGAATATTTCCGCACCTACAAACTCAACTATCATGGCGGCGAACGCTACCCGCATCTTGAACGGATTGCCGGCCGGCCCGATATGCTGAGTCAGATACTCAAGGCGCACGCGCCCAAAGTCGCTGCTGAGGCTGACCGGTGAA
>JANMAD010000370.1:0-7638 GCA_031359515.1 Acidobacteriota bacterium
GAACACGGTGGCGCGCGAATACCTCGCCGTTTACAATCAACTTATCGGGCAAACGATGAACGCAGAACGATGAATGCTGAATGAAAGGCAAACTGCTTTCGCTTCTTAATGTCCCCATCGGGGAGGGTCAAATCCCTCGCCTTTAGGCGAAGGCTTTAGCAGGTTTTCCCTGCGTGTTAGAGTGCGCCGCATGACTGAATACCGGCACGGCGCGCATACGGTCTTCCGCATCCACCTGCACATGGTCTGGGTCACGAAGTACCGCAAGCCAGCGATGACGGGCGAAGTAGGTCTCAGAGTCAGAGAACTGATTCGCGAAATCTGCGGGCAGCATGAAGTGACCATCATCAAGGGGCACATCTCGAAAGACCACGTGCATCTGTTCGTGAGCGTGCCGCCACGAGTGACCATCAGCCGACTTGTGCAGGCGCTCAAGGGGAAGAGTTCCTTCAAGCTAATGCAGGAGTTCCCGCACCTGCGGCAGAAGTTCTGGGGGCGGCACATCTGGGCGCGCGGGTACTTCTGTGTAAGCAGCGGCAACGTCACCGATGAAGTTATCAAAGAGTACATCGAGAATCAGAGCCACGACCAAGACTCTGACTTCCGAGTAGAAGGCGAGGAGCCCACGACGTAAAGTGGCAACGCCCGCTACAGACAGGACTTTCAGTCCGTTACAACGAAGCCCACGCCTTTAGGCGGGGGAGTGTTCACTTCGACAAACAGCTCGAAAGCTGCGTCTGCGCGAGCGCGTGTTCGTCTTGGCACCCAGACGCGCGGCAGGGGGAGCAGACGAGCATGTGGGCACGCTCTCTGGCAGAAGGGGTGCGGTGTCAGCTAAGATAGCCGCAGATCAATTTCAGGAGCGCAACACGATGGTCATGAACCCTACGCGCAGAGCAGACGCGCGGCCGAGCTTGTCACGGCGCGTGGCACGGGCGGGCAGTCTCAAATTGGCGAAGCGTCTGCTCAAGCCGATCCCCATCGTCGGCACGGTGGTCGCGCTTGGTCTGGCCGGTTATGAAATTAGACGGAAGGGGCTGCGCAACGGTCTCATCCATGTCGGCCTCGATCTCACCCCCATCGTCGGCTCGGTCAAAGACGTGATCGAGTTCTTCACTGGCGATCTGATTCCCGACAAAGATACGAAACAGCCTTAAGCTTGCGCGGCGTTATTCACTCGGCACAGACGCGCGGGCGCGCAGTGAGCGGGTGCGCCTGTTCGTATGCGTGCGCGAGTCGCAGCAGCGTCGCTTCACTCCAATATGGCCCGAGCAGTTGCAAGCCGATGGGCAGACCTGCGCCGGACAAACCACAGGGCAGCGATAGCCCCGGCACGCCTGCGAGATTGGCCGTGACCGTGTAGATGTCATTCAGGTACATGGCGAGCGGATCGTCCACCTTCTCGCCGAGCAGAAACGCGGTCGTGGGCGTCGTGGGCGTGATGATGGCGTCGCACTGTGCAAAGGCGCGACTGAAATCCTCTTTAATGAGGGCGCGCACGTGTTGCGCTTTTAGGTAATACGCATCGTAATAGCCGGATGAAAGCACGTAAGTGCCGAGCATGATGCGGCGTTTGACTTCGGGGCCGAAGCCCGCCTCGCGCGTGCGCCGGTACATCGCGCGCAACTCATTTGCCTCTTCGGCGCGCAAGCCGTAACGCACGCCGTCGAAGCGCGCGAGGTTCGACGAAGCCTCCGCCGTCGCGATGATGTAATAGACCGCAATCGCATAACGCGCGTGCGGCAACTCGACCTCGACGACTTCAGCGCCCAACGCGCGATAAGCCTCAATCGCCGCCTCGACGCTCGCGCGCACCTCCGCGTCCAGCCCCGCGCCAAGCAAAGCACGCGCGACACCGATGCGCGCACCTTTGATGTCGCCGGTCAACTCGGCCGCGTAATCCGGCACGAGCACGTCGGCAGTCGTCGCGTCGTGTGTGTCGCGGCCGGCGATCACGCCGAGCGTCGTGGCCGCATCGCGCACATTCGTGCTGAAGACGCCGATTTGATCGAGCGACGAGCCGAAGGCGACCAACCCGTAACGCGAGACGCGCCCGTAGGTCGGCTTGATACCCACCACGCCGCAGAGCGCCGCCGGTTGGCGCACCGACCCGCCCGTGTCTGAGCCGAGCGCGACCGGCACGATGCGCGCCGCCACGGCCGCGGCCGAGCCGCCCGACGAGCCGCCCGGCACGCGCGCCGTGTCCCACGGGTTACGCACCACGCCGAACGCCGAGTTCTCATTCGACGATCCCATAGCAAACTCGTCGCAGTTTGTCTTGCCGATGATGACCGCGCCCGCCTGCCGCAGCCGCGCGATCACGGTCGCGTCATACGGCGGCTGATACGCGCCGAGTATCGCGGAGCCGCACGAGGTCTGTAAGCCGCGCACGCAGATGTTATCCTTGATCGCCACTGGCACGCCGGCCAGCGCGCCCGCCGCTTCCGCAGGGCCGCTTTCGTCCAACGCCGCCGCGCGCCGCAAAGCTCCCGCCCGATCAATTTGCAGAAACGCATTCAGCGTCTCATGCAACGACTCGGCCGCAAGCAGAGATGATTCGACAATGTCACCCGCGCGCACGCCATCGCTGCGCCGCGCCTGAATTCGTTCGATAGTGTTTTCGACAAACATAGAGGTCAGAGATCGGAGGCCAGAGGTCAGAGGTAAAAGTTAGTCTATCGTTCTGACTAACCTCTGACCTCTAGCCTCTGACCTCTCTGCGTTACAAGACTTTCGGCACGCGGAAATGGCCGGCGGCCGGGTCGGGCGCTTCCGCAAGCGCGAGTTGTTGGCCGAGCGAAGGGCGCGGGGTATCGTCGCGCATGGCGGCGGTGCGCTCGCTTTCGGGTGTGAGTCCGCCCATCGCGGGTTCGACCGCGCTCGTGTCCAGTTCATTCAACTGCTCGACGTAGGCGACGATTGAAGCGAGTTGCGGCGTCAGCGCACTACGCTCTTCAGGTGTGATATCCAGATGCGCTAGCTGAGCGATCTTGTCTATGTCAGCTTCGGTGATTGGCATAAGATCAGTGTTCGGTTTTGAGTTTTCAGTTTTCAGAGATCAGCGTCCGCCTCGGCTGGAAGCTGATCTCTGAATACTGTCTACTGTCTATCCTGCGCATCCATGTAGCTGCCTGCGGCGAGCAGGAAGCGGTGGCGCAAGTCTTCATCATGAATAGCGCCGGCCGCCGCTTGGACGGCGCGGGCATGTGCGAGCGCGCGTTGTTCCTGCGTCGCCGGATCAACCACGCGCTCACGTAGGCGCGCACGCTCGATGCGCACTGTCTGTGGATCGACGCGGAACTCGATGTAGGTGACGAGCGGCAGCCCGAGCAACGAGTTAAGCCGAAAGAGCAATTGCCCGCTCATCTGGCCCAGTTGTTTCTGCCACGTCGCGTCGGCGACGGCCACCGTGAGCGTCTTGCGATAGAGCCGGAACGGCACGGCCTGCCCGCGCAACTGTTCGCCCGCGACGCGCCGCCACGCGGCCAACGCCGCCGCTTCCGCGACCTCTTCCGCCTCGCCGGCCGCACGCAATAACTCAGGCAGTACCCGGAACAGATCGTCCATGAATTTGCGATTTCGGATTTTCGATTTTTGATTTGGAGCGTAAAATTGCCGCCGCGTGGTCAGCAATCGCAAATCAACAATCGCAAATCTAAAATTCTGTCGGGGAGTGTAATGGAAAACGAGCGAGCGTCACAAGTGGCAGGTCAGAACGCGCTCCAGCCGCAGGCGCGCGAGATGTTGGTGCTGGCGTCAAGCAGTCCCCGGCGCGCGGACATACTGCGCGCGGTCAACTGGCCGTTTGCGAGCGAAGCGGCAGATGTGGATGAGACATTGCGCGCGGGCGAAACGGCGGCGCGCTACGTCGAACGTTTGGCGCGGACGAAGGCTGAGACCGTGGCGGCGCGGCGGCTGTTCGGCTTGACGCTTGGCGCGGACACAGTGGTCGTCGTGGACGGCGAGATACTCGGCAAGCCGCGCGACGAGGCGGACGCGCGCCGCATGCTGCGCGGCTTGCGCGCCCGCTGGCACGAGGTCTTAACCGGTGTCGCGTTGGTGCGGGCTGAGACGAAGGGGGCAATCGTCGCGCACGAGCGCACGCGCGTCCGCTTCGCGCCGATGACGGACGCGGAAGTTGATTGGTACATCGCCACGGGCGAGCCGGCCGACAAGGCGGGCGCATACGCCGTGCAGGGACAAGGCGCGCTCTTCATCGCAGCGATTGACGGCGATTATTGGAACGTCGTCGGCTTACCCATCAGGTTGGTTTATAAACTTAGCGTGGAGATTTGAGATGTCCGGTAGAATTTTAGGAGCAATCGCAGCACTCTGGGGCGGACTGATTCTCTTCGGTAACTTAACAGGCTTCAGCGATAGTCAGCCGTGGTTGCACTCTTCATACACATCAAGACAAATAAAGATAATGATCTTCGGCGGGATGTTATTCGTCGTAGGTGCATATTACCTGATAAAAGGATCAAAGCCGCGTGACTACCGAGCCTAAAGATAATAGGCTCACAGCAACTTGTTCAGTCGCGGCGCGAGTTGTGCGACGAGGTTGCCTTCAGGATCGAACCCACCGATAGGCGCGCCCGCGACGTTGCCTTCCTTGTCGAGGATGACGATGGCCGGCAATTGATTGCGCTCCACGCCCATGCGCTTGAACAGTTCGCCGTCGGGGTCACGCAAGACCGCGACCTTCAGCCCGTTGCGTCGCGCGAAGTCGCGCAACTGCCCGTCCGTCGCATAGTTCTTCGACTTCGGCGACTCGGAGTCAGTACTAACCCAATAGACGCGCACGTCGCGGGCGGCATACTCATCGGCGAGTTTCTGCACGCCCTGCACCTGCGTGCGCGAGAGCGGCAGCCACGACGCGCCGAATGCCAGCACGATCACATCGCCCCGCAACATCGCGGACGTGACGCCGCCGCCGTCCACCGTGCGCAGAGAGAAGTTCAACGGCCCATTCTGCGCCGTCACGGGCGCAGCACTCTGCGTGCCGACAACGAGCAGCGCGAGGGCGAGCGTGAGCAGCAGACGGGGGAGTTGCTTCAACATAAATTACTCCTTCGTGCGCGTTCGATGAATCCGCTTATCCGGCGCACATGACGGGGCGGGCGGCATGACGACAACTGACCTCATGCCGGTACTTTGATGTGCGCGTCCGACCAAGCGTTGGACGGAAGTCGGACGGCCGTTTAAGTCAGCCTGACTGCGACGGCTGCGCCAATGGCGGCGGCACATGGAAAATCTCTTCGTGCAGCGCGCAGTAATCGTCCCACGTGTCCATATCGCGCGTGATGTAAGCGGACGAAACCGGCACGCGCCGCACTTCCGTCCTGTGCCGCTCGAACAACGCGCGCAGTCCGCGCGCCGGGTCTAAATGCAACAACTCGGCGCGGTACGCGAGATCGATCAGCACCGGATGGCCGCCGCGCCCCTCATGCTCCGGCACGACGAGCCGTGCGCCCGTCTGCGCGTGCGTCTCAAGCACACAACGAATGATCCCCGGCGCGACGGCCGGTTGATCAACCAACGCGAGCAAGACGGCCCGCGCGCCGTCTGAGACTTGCGCTACGCCGCGCGCGATGGAGACGGACATCTCGCTTTCCGCCTCGTCATTCACGGCGAAGCGCAACGGCCGCTGCGCCAGTTGCGCACGCACTTCGTCGCCGCGATGCCCGACGACCACGACGATCTCGCCCACGCCGGCCATTATTAAATTATCAACGCACGTCTCAACCACCGTCCGCGCCCCGAACGGCAGCAGCGGCTTGAACGCGCCCATCCGCCGCGAACGCCCGGCGGCCAAAAGGATAGCGGCAACGTTGCTCATGAAGTTTTCAGTTTTCAGTTTTCAGCTTCAGACTGTCTTTGCCTGAAAACTAAAAACTGAAAACTGTTTACTGTTCTTTTAATTCTTCGAGCGCACGCATGACGTAGGGCCGCGCCATCTGCTTGCGCCAGTTCATCACGAAATCCGTGTTATCAAGCGGGCGCGCTTTCGCATAACACGCTTCGGCCGCTGCTTGCATGCGCTCTTGATCAAGCGGCCCACCAACAAGCGCGCTCGCCGCTTCTTTCACTTCCATCGGCGCGGGCGCGATGCCGCCGAGGATGACCTTCGCAGCTTTGACCGCGCCATCGTCGCCCACATCGAGCCGTATGGCGACGCCCAGCACAGGGAAGTCGAACGCACCCCGCCGCCGCAACTTTTTATAAGTCGCGCGCCAACCGTTGCGCGCCGGCAACTGCACATCCACAAGCAACTCGTCGGGCCGCTTGTGCAGGTAATCAATGCCGTCGTCGTTATAAAGTCCCGCCGCATCCACCACGCGCTCGCCCAAGGTCGAAGCGAACCGCACGCGCGCCCCCAGCGCCACCATCAACGGCACGAGATCGGCCGACTGCACCGCCCAACACTTCGCCGAACCCGGCGCGACCCAACAAACGTCGCCGTCCTTCTTCAGACAAAAGTTGATGCCCTTACGCCACTCATAATTCTGATCGTAATAATTGCAGCGCGTGTCCAACAATAAGTTCCCGCCAATCGTCCCCATGTTACGCAACACCGGCGTCGAGATCGTCCGCACCGCCGCCGCCACCATCGGATAATCGCGCTTGATCAATTCACTCTCGCACACGTCCGTCAACGACACTGCCGCGCCGATGTGCACGCCGCTCTGCGCATCGCCGCTGATCTCACTCAACTCCGGCAACCGCGTCACCGAAATAACCGTGCCCGGCGTCTGCTGCCGCCGCTTCATATTCGGATACAAATCCGTCCCCCCCGCGACGAACTGCCCCGCCGGCCCCGCATCGCCCATCATCTTCACCGCGTCCGCCACCGTGCGCGGCACGCGGTAAACGAATTTCGGAAGTCTCATCATAAGATTGCTACCAAGCTGTAAATCGTTAAGAGCTATTCCCGCTTTGTGATCGAGTTAGCTTTTCGACACCGGGTTTAATTTCTTCATAGGTTGCTACACAAGGGTTCAGCTTTAGCAAACTCTCTAAGCTAATGCGCCCTTGAGTTGGATACTCTGCATTTAGTACGGCGGAAGGAAGGATGTAAAACTCCCATTGATCTAAATCGAGGGGGTCAAGAGTGCTTTTGTCCTTGTGCTTGAGGAGACAGAAAATGTAGAGGTCGGCCTGCCTTCTGCTTTCAGTTTCCATTTCCCCCGTCTTAGCTTCCCACTTCCTTGTTTGCCTGATTGTAAATTCGATGCTTGAATGCTTTTTCTGATACCAAGTTTGAAGATAAGCCGCAGACTTAACTTCGATCTTTTCTCCTGTTGACATCTCAAAGTCGTATGCGTCGCCTACATTACAAATTTCACCAACACAACCGAGCGCATTAGCTACAATGAACTCAGCAAGAATGCCACGCTTGGTATTATCTACAATGTCAGATGCGTACCATCGCCAAAAATCAAGAAGCGTCAGATCGAGAGCATGTCCACCTGAGCGAAATCGTTCTTCGCCAGTTTTCCTCTTAATCTGGAGTGGAGGTAATCCGCTAGTCATCCTTATTATCTTTACGAATGCACCGCCACGCGCGGCATCTCTTTGCCGTCGCCGCCGATGTAGCAGGTGACCACATCAAGCTCTCTTCTTCGCATTGAGCTTCAG
>JANMAD010000383.1:0-1983 GCA_031359515.1 Acidobacteriota bacterium
CCGCGCAGTTTTGCACCAAGCGCACGTTCGGCGAGGGCAAACGCGCGCTCGATCTCGCGTGCAAGCTGCGCATTCGTCATGCGGCCATGTTCAGCCATGTTCACTTCGCGCGGGCGTTGCGCTAATTGCGTGTGGCTCGGCGACACGGTTGCGCGCGTGCGTGCCAGCCGGTCAGTTTGTTCAACGGCGTGTTGGCGCTCTGTGGGGCAAGCACCTGCATGCGCGCTGGGCGCGGAGGCGAGCGAGATGTCGGCCGTCACACCGTAGCTCGGCGCGGTACGCTCTTCGGCGCGGGGCGCGACCTGATGATAATCATAGCGATCCGGCAACGCAGCATGCTCGCCCGTGCCTTCGGCATAGACGAGGAAACTGCCGCCGAGGCTGTTGCTGGCCCAGTGGCGCAACGTCGCGTTGAGGTCATGTAACTGCTTGACCGCTTCCGGTGTGCCTGCCAGCGTCGTGGCGATGATTAGAAGTGTGACACCGAGTTTGCGTTTCATCTCACATCCCTCCTGACCAGACTGCATGTGCTCATTAAGAGATCGGCGGCGGCAACCGTGTTCGTCCCACTTGCGGGAAGAACCTTTCTCGCATTCGCATTGCCGCGGCGAGGTTTCATGCAGATAGACGCGCCATCTTCGGAAAATGTTTCCATCCCGTCCTGTCAATCTCACTGCCTTTGTCTACCCTGAAAACACCGCACTCGTTGATTTTGTGGCAGAAATATTTTTGCCTTGTGACGAGCGGCTGTCCGTTGGTGACAAGCGGCCAAGCGTGCATTTCACTCTGCGCGCGCCGACTGCGACTTCATTTAGCACGCCACGTGCCAGTAAAGCAGTGACAGGTGCTGAGTGACGAGTGACAAGCTTGGAACTTCTTACTCGTCACTCGTCACTTGTCACTCGTCACTTTCTTGCGCAGCCGTACCGAGCCACTGAATGATGCGAGGTTGAGCGTGGCGTCGCCTTTTTCTTTCGGGCCGTAAACGCCGGTTAGATTGCCGCCTGTGAGCGCGACGTTGCCTTTCGGCCCTTCGGGATGCTTCTTGTCAGGCACGACCTTTTCGCTACTACTCGGGCCGGGCGCTAAGCGGACGGGGAAGTCCGTCACGATGTCGCCGCCGTAAAAGACTTTGGCATTGACGAAGAAAGAAGAGTCCGTCGGCAGCGTCAGTGTCACGTCGCCGTTCGTAGTCTTGAGATCGTAGAAGCCGCCGGGCGCGAGCGGGCCCGTCAAACTAACGCTGCCCGCCGCGGCCGTCGCTTCGACATGCGCGTGCCCGATCTGCGTGAGGCTGATGTCGCCGCTCGTGGTCTTGGCCCACAGATCGTCGCTAGGCTCTGCCGGCTGCGCGTCGTTTATCTCGACCAGACCGCTGATGGTGCGCAGGCGCGCCCGCCCCCTCGCATGCTTCAGCGTCACGTCGCCATTCGCGGTCGTTACTTCGGCATAGTGCGAGATGTTGCGCAACTCGATGCTGCCGCTCAAGGTGTCGGCCCGCACGCTGGCCACGCCGGTCACGTCTATATCGCCGCTGTGCCCGCGCAACTGCACGCTGCTGCCGCGCGGCACGTCCAACTCAACATCGCTCGAACGCCCGCACTGGCCCGGACGCGGGCGCACATCCGGCGCGTCGGGCATTAGCACTTCGATGCGCGTTGCGGGCGCGGACTCGTTGGCCGCGTCCGCCCGGCGCAATTCGATCTGCCCGCCGCTACTGTTGCGCGCACGCACCTCTTTGCGCTCCCAACCGCGCACGATGATGCTGCCCGACTCAAGGCAGAGCAGGATCGTGACCGCCGGATCGGCCGCCACCGTCTGCTCCGAGACGGACGGGCGCGGCGCATTGCCCACCGCGAACACTTGCAGCGCGCACGCGCAGACAATGAGCAACGCGAGACCCGTAACGAATGAGCGCTTCAACTCCATGGACAATAATTCCCTAAACTCAACTCTTTGCGTCTCTCTTTGCGCCTTTGCGTC
>JANMAD010000453.1:0-3405 GCA_031359515.1 Acidobacteriota bacterium
CGACCCGGCTTGTCGCTCAAATTGTAACCGCGCATGTCAGGCGCGATGACGCGGAAGTGCGCGCCGAGCGCAGGCAATTGATACCGCCAAGAGTACCAACATTCGGGGAAGCCGTGCAGCAACACGACCAACCGCTCGCCCGCGCCGCACTCGGCGTAGTGCAGCCGCACGTCGCCCACTTGCGCATAGCCGTGCTGAAAGGCCGGCTCGTCGTTGTGCTGTTCAGCAGACATGGATCAAGCAGTCAGGCCGAGTGTGCGCGCCTCTTCGTCGGGCAGGTCAATCGTCATGCGCAGCAGCGCGGTCGAGAAGGTCTTGCCCTGCGCGTCGGTCATTAAGGAAAGCGTGCCGCCGCCGCCCAGGGATTCGTGCAAGAGGAAATTGAGCGCGCCCAGATTCGGCAACTCGAAGCGTTCGACCGCGCCCCGACAGATGCCGGTGAAATGTTCTTTCACGCGCGCGGCCGTCACCTCGCGTGCGAGCAACGGATAGTATTCATCACGCAACGCGATCAGCCCGACATTCGCCGTATCGCCCTTATCGCCGGAACGCGCGTGCGCGAGTTTGACCAACTGAACTTTCATAAGTCCGATCCGTTTCAACCTTCAGCCAGGATATTTTGTTGCCACAACCAGAGCGCGTAAAAACCTGCGACGACGAGCGCGTGCGTGATCGTGCCGGCGGCGACGAGACGCGGAATATCAGCAAGCGGCACGAGCCGCACGACCGTATGCTCGGTCGCGCCATGCACAGGCGCGCGTTCGAGTTGCGCGTCGCGGGCGAGAAACGTGTGCAGCCAGTTGTCGTGTATCGCCGGGTTCGGGCGCACGCGGCCAAGCGCGATGATCTCACGTGCTTTGTATCCCGTCTCTTCCAACATCTCGCGCGCCGCCGCAGCCATTGGCGACTCGCCCGCATCAACCATGCCGCCGGGAATCTCCAGCGTCACGTCCTGCGAGCCGTGTCGGTACTGCTCGATCATCACGACTTCGTCGCGCGCGGTCAAGGGAATGACGTTGATCCAGTCAGTCGCCGTCAGGACGAAGAAGTCATGCTCGCGCCCGGTCTGCGGGCTAAGACTCACGTCGCGGCGGACGCGAAAGACGCGACAGTCCGCCACGATCTCCGAGCGCACGCGCGGCCACGCAGGCGATTCAGCGCCGAAGCGTGCGCGGTCGAATGGCAGCGGCAACGCAAGCGCATCTCGCTCATCGCTCGCGCTCAAACCTCCAACACCTCCACATGCGGCTCGATCTCCGCTTTCGGAATGAGCGCGGGCCAGTACGCGACGATCTCTTCAACTTTTGGTCGCCCGCCCGCGAAGCCGGTCACACCCGGCGGCCCCGTCAAGATGAGCGGCGCGATCTCTTTCGTGAACCGCTCGACCGCCGCACGATCCGCACCGCGCACGCCGACACGCAGTTGGACTTCGGCGAGATCGGCCGACGGCTCGCCCGCAAGCGCGCCATGCGTCGCGTTCGCGCCGACAAACTCGGTCAACACTTGCTCGAAGCGCAGCCCCAAACGTTCGAGCCGCGCGCGTAAAATTTTATCGGCGGCTTGCGCCTTCGCGTAAGCATCGGGCCATGAATAGACGAGCGTGCCGACGGCTTTGTAACCGGCTGTGTAGCTGATCGAGACTTTCAAAAACTCTGTCGCCGGTCGTCCCCCGATGCCGTGGACGCGCACGCGATCCGGGCCGGCGTCTGCCAGCTTGATCGTCGTGAAGTCCGCGACGCAATCGGGCGTGATGTACTCGTGCGGGTCGCCCATCTCATAGACGAGTTGCTCCTTGACTGAAGGGACAGACACACGCCCGCCTGTGCCCGCGTGCTTGGTGACGATGAATGTGCCATCGGGCGATGCTTCGACAATCGGGTAGCCGACGTTGGCCATGTCCGGGATGTTCTGCCAATCGAACTGACAGTTGCCGCCCGAACATTGCGCGCCGCATTCGATGATGTGCCCGGCGATAGTGCCGGCCGCGAGTCTGTCCCAATCGTCCGCGCGCCAGCCGAACTCGTGTATGAGCGGCGCGAGCGTAAGACCCGTGTCAGTTGCGCGGCCCGTAATCACGACCCGCGCGCCGCGTTGTAACGCTGCGACCATCGGCCATGCGCCGAGATAGACGTTCGCGCTCTGAATTTTATCCAGCACAGTGGCGAGCGGCTCGTGCGTATCCATGTTGCGCAACTCGATGCCGCGCGCTAATAGTTCATCAAGCCGGGCCATGATGTCGTCGCCGGTGACGATGCCGAGCGTCAATTGGCCGCCGAGACCAAGCTCGCGCGCCGCGTCGCGGACAGCAGCAGCGCAAGCCGGCGGGTTGACGCCGCCCGCGTTCGCCGTCACGCGTATGTCGCGCGCCACGCACGCAGGCAAAATCTCGCGCATGAGCGGCACGAAGTCGCGCGCATAGCCCATGCTGCTGTCGCGCGCACGCTGTTTCTGCATGATCGACATGGTCACTTCGGCCAAGTAGTCGAGCATTAAATAATCTACGGGGCCCTCGTTGACTTGGCGCACAGGCGCGTCCAACATATCGCCCCAGAATCCCTGCCCACTCGCAACCCGAATCAGTTCTTTCATCACGCAACGCCTGCCCCAGCACAAACCAAGTAGGCGGCGCGGCCCGCTGCATGCCGGACGCGCCGCCTACGACTAATGGCGCAACAGGTGAGCGCATAATTGTGCGCTCTCGTTACTGTCCACCGTGACTATTCCTTACACGCCCGGCGGCGGTGTGGTCGCTTCTGCCGGCGGTGGGGGCGGGGACATGCGCCGCCCGCCACGTCGCCGCCGATGTCCACCACCCATCGCACCGCCGCCGCCGCTGTGGAATGAGAACTGGTGCGATTCGCCGCTCACGCTCATGAGCATCAGCCCGCTGCCCGTCTTCTTCGCGCGGAGCGAGATGATCTTGGCCGGCGACTCTGTGCCGAAGCGCATCGAGACGGCCGTGTAGCCGGGCCACGTCTGCGTGGTCAGCGTGCCGCTCTGATCATTCAGGGTAAAGGTGTTGCCGGTGATGGTGAGCGTTGCCTCGCCGGTCATGCCGCCATCGGGATAGTTGACCGTGCCGGTGTACGTGCCATCGAGACTCATCGCCTCGCCGACGCGGCCGAGGCTGCTGCCCTGCATCATGCCACCGCTCGCCATCGCGCCGGACGTGTCGGCGGGGGGCGCGGCCATCGTATCTGCGGGTGCGGCCATCGTGTCGGCCGGCGGCGCGGTTGCTGCCCTGCGACGACCACGCCGCCGCCGGCCCGTGCCCATATTCATATTGCCGGACATGCCGGAGTTGTCGTTCATGTTCTGCATGGCCGCATCGCCGGACATGTTCGCATTCTCGCCGCCCGCCATGTTCGCGTTGTCGGCCATGTCGCCGGTATTGGCGTTCATGGT
>JANMAD010000514.1:0-7885 GCA_031359515.1 Acidobacteriota bacterium
GAGCAGTCCGGCGTAGCCGCTCAACTCGCCCGCGCCCCAGCCGTCCGCGCTCGAAGGCCACGCGCCGAAGTAGGACACGCCGTAGAACGCGCCCGGCGCGCCGCCGTAGAGGTAGGGAAAGAGCAGCACCGGCGTCTGCCTAAGCGGCAACTCGTAAGCGACGAACTCTGCGAAGCCGAGCGCAGCACGCCAACTAAGACCGGCCAACTCCGCCGTCGGCCAGAGTTGCAGCGCGGCCAGTCCTGCGCCGAGCGCAACGACGAGCGCGCATAGTCCGTAGTAACGCCAACGCCCGATGCTGGCGCGCCAGCCGGTCACGCACGCGAACGCCCCGCCCAGACAAAGCGTGTAGACGAAAATCTGCGGATGCCCCGCGAGCGCGGCGCACGCGACGGCGAGCGCCGCGACGACGAACCAGACACGGCTGCACGCACGTGTCTGCAACTCCGCGAGTGACCAGACAACGAGCGGCAACCACGCGGCCGTATGCACGACGGCCGCGTGCCCCACGTGCGCGCACATGAAGGCGCACAAACCGTAGATGCAGCCACTGACAGTCGCCGCCAAACGCGAGCGCGTGAGCGTGTAGCTGTAACCGTAAGTGAAACTACTCGCGAGCACGTAAGCCGTGAGCAGAAACGGCTGATAGCCGGCCGCGCCGAACAGCGACCACAGGAGCGCGGGCGGATACCACATCATTAACTGCGCATCGCCGACCGCTGGAAAGCCGCCCCAGATAGTTGTGTCCCACAGCACATGCGGCGCGGCAAAGTTCGGCAGGAAATAGATGATGCCATCGCCCGGCGCGAGCAAACGATTAGAAAAAAGGACGGGCGCGAAGAAAAGGACGTAGAGCAGCGCGAAGCCAAGCAGTACAAGGGACGCATGCGCGAGCTTTGCGCGCGTGCGCACGCGCGGCCCGGCCCGTGCGAGTTGATCGAGATCGCGTGCGTGATCGTGTCGTGTGTCGGCCATGCGGGTCGAACGTGGCGTGCGCGCACACTCTCAACGTCGGCGCGCGATGACGTACATGATGTCGTAGAGGTTGAGGTAGAAGCCGAACTTCGTCAAGCCCGTGCGTTCGAGTTGGCGGAACAGGTGCGGGCGTTGTTGGCGCAGGACGAAAATGTTGTAGGCGACATTGCCAAAGCTGCGATAGAAGCCGCAGTAGCGATTGTAAATCACCTCGAAGCCGTGCCGTTCAAGTAAGCGCGTGAGCGTGGCGGCGGAAAAATAATGTAGATGTGTGGGCGGATGAATCATGCGCCACTGTCGCCCGCGCAGGCGCGCGTTCACGCTGTCCGCGTCGGCGGTCGTGACGGCGAAGAGCGCGCCGGCTTCCGTGTGCCGCGCGACCTTCTCCACATACAGGTGCGGCGCGCGTAGATGCTCGATGGTGTCCCACATGCAGACCACATCGAATTTCTGCGCGCCATAATCGTGGGCGAGAAAATCGGCCTGCACCACGTCGAGTTTTAATTGCTCGCGCGCATGACGCACGCCCGCGTCCGTGATGTCTATGCCCTGCACGTGCGCGAACTCATGGCGCACTTCGGCGAGAAAGAAGCCGTAGGCGCTGCCGATCTCAAGTAGCTGTTTGTGCCGTGCGGGATCGAGAAATTTTTGCAACGCGCGAAAGCGCAGTTGAAAATTTTTGCGAAAGAACCGCTCGTCCGCCGCGTAGTCGCTAAATTCCGCGCCGGTGAAGAACTGCTCGTTGTATAGCTCGAACAGTTCCTCATCCGTCATGCGCATGTCGGCGTAGACGTAGCCGCACGCGCCACATTTGAGGATGCCGGGATAGAGCGGTGCAGCCTGCGCGTGCGCGCCGCAGACGATGCACTCATCTGCCATGTCTGCGGCGGAGGGGGCTAATGTCTGTTGTTCGAGCATTGAATATTTAGCCGAGAAGGTAATGAAAGATCAGTTCAACACAGGGGCACAGAGGCCATAGAGAAATGCGATCTCAGATTTGAGATTTGAAATTTGAGATCAATCAACTCTGTTCGCTCTATGGGTCTTCTGTGCCTTCTGTGTCTTCTGTGTCTTCTGTGCCTTCTGTGTTCTCTGTGTTGGCGCAGTCTCTCTCGCTAAATGCCGGCGCATACGATTCAAAACAACTCTTCATCTTTAATGAAGCGCGGGCGCGCTTTCACCTCTTTGTAAATCTTGCCGATGTACTCGCCGACGAGACCGAGAAACACGATCTGTACGCCGCCGAGGAAATAGATTGGGATGACCGTGCCGGCCCAACCGGGCGGCGTGTGCCCGACGAGTTTTTCATACAGATAAAAAAGCGTCATCGCGCAACTGAACAGAAAGACGAGCGCGCCGGTGAAGGTGACCAGCCGGAGCGGCACGACGCTAAACGACGTGATGCCGTCGAGCGCGAGCGAAGCGAGTTTGCTGAAACTGTGCTTCGACGTGCCCACCGCACGCCGGCGCGCGTCGAACAGCACCGTCTCAGAGCGATAACCGATGTCCACGAAGATGCCGCGCAAAAATAAATTGTACTCGCGATACTCGGCGATGGCTTCGAGCGCCTTGCGCGACACGAGCCGGTACTCCGAGTGATGCTTGATGATACGCGCCCCCAACAGGTTCATCAGGTTGTAGAAGAACCAGGAGGTCGCGCGCTTCAACGGCGAGCTTGTGCCGTGCTTGCGGCGCACGCCATAGACAATGTGCGCGCCCTGCCGGTACTTATCCACAAACTGCGCGATCACCGCTTCGTCCTGCTGCAAGTCCGCGTCAATCGTGACGACGCAATCGGCGCGGTCTTTCACACCGAGCAAGCCAGCAAGGAGCGCGTTCTGCGTGCCGACGTTGCGCGCGAGCTTCAAACCTTTCACCGTCGCGTCCTGCTCGTGTAACGTCTCGACGATGGCCCACGTCGCATCGCGGCTACCGTCGTCCACGAAATAGACGAAGCTCGCGGGATCGATCTGGCCGTTCGCGCCGAGTTGGCGCAACAACTCGCAGAGGCGCGCGGCCGTGCTTTCAAGCACCAATTCTTCGTTGAGACAGGGCACGACGACGGCGAGCAATGGGCGCAGCCGCTCTAGCTCTTGCGGCACAACTTGCGTGCGGCTGCGCGTGCGCGCCGCCATGCTCTCGCCTGTGCTGCGGGTCGTCAAACTCAAAGCGTTGCACTCCGGTTCACGTCTGTCAGACCGCCGCTCAATGCCGGTGCAGTCAGTAACTGTGTGAGCAACTGCGCCAGCCGCGGCCACACGTTGGCGGGCGTGAACGCGAGCCGGCGCGTGCGCTGCGCTGCAATGACCGTGCGTCGTAGGTCAGCAGCGTGGGTGAGTTGAAAGGCTCGCGCGGCGATGTCTGCTAATGACTCTTCATGCCCGAACAGCATGCCGGCTGCGCCCATCGTCTCGGGCACGGCGGTCGCGGCGAGCGCCAGCACCGGCACATCGAACCACATCGCCTCAACCAGCGGCGCGCCGAAACCCTCATGCTCGCTGAGCGACAAGTATAGGTGCGCCGTACGATAGTACGCCAGCAGCGCCGCGTCCGCGATCTGCCCCGTCACTTCAACGTGCGCCGCGAGATCCAGCCGCGCGATGGTGGCCAGCAGGTTGTGAAAATACGGATCGGCAGCGCGCCCCTCGCCCGCGATGATCAAACGTGCATTCGTGTCGAGCGTGCGATAGTGCGCTAATGCTTCGACCAGACGCTCCTGTCGTTTATTCGGCGCGACGCGCCCGACGTAGAGCATGTTGGTGCGGCCATCCTGCAAGCGCGCCATCAGTGCATCATCCGGCGCGATGTTCCACTTGTCCGGATCGATCATGATCGGCAACACGCCGGGTGCGTGAAAGCCGCAAGCCGCCAACTCATCTGCGTTGTACGCCGAGTCGCCGACGGCGCAGGGGAAGTGTTGCGCGAGCCGGCCCAAGTGTGCGCGCCCCGTCTCCAACATCCATGCGAAGCCCGGCCGATACGGCGCGTAGAACGCGGCGGGCGTGACGTTGTGATAGATGAGGCACTTCGGCCCCGCGTGCGCGACGGCGAAGGCGGTCAACTCCGAGCCGATGGAATGGTGATAGAGCAAGCCGTCGGTCGGTGCAGGTTGTGCTTCGGCGAAGAGGTGCGCCGCCGTGGCCATCCGCTCGTCGCGCCGCTTAACGAAAATCTCCGACTCGTATCCGTGCCGGCGCAGGTGCGCGCGGATGGCGCACGCTTGCTGCGAGATCGCATCGCCGTAAGCGATGTCGGGCAGCAGTTGATGAATCGCGCGGGGTGCGCTCGTGCGCGGCGTAAGCGTTGGCGGCACAGGCGCAGGCACGACGCTCGTTTGTGCTAATCCGAGTAACGTTTCATAGCGCGCGATGACCTTGTCCCAATCGGCCTGCTCGGCGGCGTAGGCCCGGCCGCGTGCGCCTAAAGCGTTTAACTCTTCGTCAGGTGTCGCCGCGATGCGGGCGAGGAGTTGCGCCCACTCCGCTTCAGTTGCGGCGAGCCAACCGCCGTCCGCGTGCGTGACCGCGAGCGCCGTCGCCGGGCAATCGCGGTGCGCGGCGACGGGGCGGCCCGCGGCCCATGCCTCCATCATCGTGCGCGAGAAACTTTCGTTACGGCTCGGTTGCGCGAGCGCGCGACAGTGCGCAAGCAACGCGTGCTTCAACTCATCTGATACGACACCGAGATCGTGTATCCCGACCGGCGACGCGAACGACTCCGCGCCGGGGCCGGCGAGGACGAGTTGCAGATCGCTCTCCGGTTGCGCCGTTTTGAATTCCGTGAAGGCGCGCGTGAGGAGAGCTATGTTTTTTGTCTGCTCACGACGGCCGAGGTATAGCACGAAGGGCGCGGCGCGCAGGTTCGCGGGCAGCGCGGCGGCGAGTTGGGCCGGGGCATAGTGCGTGCGCTCGATGCCTTCGCCGACGACAGTGCTGCGACTGTAGATGCCGGGGCCGTAGAGCCGCAACGCAAGCTCAAGCTCGCCCTCAGAGTTGAATAGCAGTCCGTGCGCCGTGCGGAACAGGTCTGCGGTCTGCGGCAGATAGGCCGCCGCTTCGTCGTGCAGACACGGTTGCAGCCACGCGCGTGCGGCCACGAACGGCACGCCGAGCATCGTGGGCGCGAACATGTATGGCAGAAAGATGAAGGCTGCGTAGGTCTCACCTTCGGCGCGCAGATAATCGAGCAGTGCGGTTGAGTTGATGTTCTGGTGGACGAAGGTGCGCGCGTCGGCCATTGAGACAGGGCTGATGCCGGGGCGAAAGTCGGCCGGAGCAAGCGCGAGCAACTGGGCGTTGACCTGATCGAAGTCGTGCGCGTTGCGTGGGCCGACGGGGAAGCGGCGGATGGTCAAGCCATCCGCCTGAGTTGTGCCGGGCGCGTGCTGGTTGGTTGCCCAGTCCGCCTGAAACGCGCGGTTGCAGGTGGTCAATACTTCGACGTTGTGCCCGCGCGTGGCAAGGCGCGTCGCAATTTGGAACGCCTGTTGCTCCGCGCCGCCCGGCAGGTTTGCGCCGAACCACGGGATGACGATGGCCAGGGGCTTCATGCCTGTCCGCGTTCAGCGGCGGGCGCCTGTTCGGCGGCCTGCGTGGGCGTGTGCACGCCGGTGGCGGCCGCTATGAGGGCTTGTAATTGGCGCACCTGCGCGGCCAATTCCGCGCGCTGCTGCGTTTGCTGCGCGGCCAATTCGCGCAATTGCGCTTGCAACTCGGCGAGCGTCGCCCGTTGCGTCTCGACGATCACGCGCTGCTCCTGCACGAGAAACTCGCGTTGCGCGGCGGTCGCCTCGGCCTGCCTGTGGCGCGCCGTCACCGCCGCTTGTTGCTCCGCCGTCAGCGCGGCGGTAAGCGCGGAGAGGTCTGCGTGCAGTCGCGTCTGCACCTCGCGCTGCTGCGCTTGAAACTCTTCCAGTTGCGTCTGCACCTCGTGATGCTGGGCTTGATGTTTTTCCAGTTGTGTCTGCACCTCGCGCTGCTGCGCTTGAAACTCTTCCAGTCGCGTCTGCGCGTCGTGTTGTTGCGCTTGCAACTCTTCCAATTGTGTTTGTGTCGCCGCGTGGCGCGCCGACAATTCGATGAGCGCGTCGGAGAGCATCAACACGCTCTCGGCCGCGTCGGCGATGATAGCGGTGAGCGCGGCGTCAACGGCGGGCGCGGGCGCGGTCTGCTGCGCGATGGCCGGCGCAAGCGTTTCGTTGAGATAATCGGTGATGCGCTGTTGTTGCGCCAGCGCATAGCTTTCAAACTGCTGCTGATGCTGCACCAACACGGGCAGCCGCGCCAGCCCGCGCAGCAGGCGCAACACATAACCGACGAGCGGCCAGCGACTCATGCGCCGCAACATCGGCGACGGTAGGCCGACAACTTGCACCGCCGTCTGTCCGGCGCACAAGCTTTCGATGATCTCGCTCTTGCTGCGGCGGCCGGCGCGCAGGTCGTCGAGCGTGCGCGCAAACTCTGCGGCAGTCGGCGCGCGGCGACAGAGTGCGGCATAGGTGTGCGCGACGAACGCGCGGTCGTGATAGCGCAGCAACTCGTCGAGTTGGTAACGGTCAGCAGTCTCGTGACCCACGTCGGGTTGCAATGCAAACGGAGGGATGCTGTGCGCCGCCACATCACTCTGTGCGCCCGCCTCAGCTTCCGCCATTGACTTGTTTACTATAACCATCCGTTTGCTCTGCTTGGCCAAAAGGAAAACGTCGTAGTGCGAGCTAAATCGAAGCACATCAGCATGGCACAGAGCGCGAAAAACATTTAGCCACGAATCCACACGAAACAGCACGAACATGCGGCTGTTTTACTTCGGGTTGCTTCGTGTGATTACGTGGATAGCTTTTCCATCTTGTCCCGATCTTTCGTGGTTCGACTTAGCTCAAGCCTCAACAGCGCGCGGTGCGGTGGCCGCTGCTTCCCCCGCGCCGATGCGCCGTGCGGTGACGCGCGCGTTGA
This sequence comes from Acidobacteriota bacterium, assembly GCA_031359515.1. Lineage (GTDB taxonomy): Bacteria > Acidobacteriota > Blastocatellia > Pyrinomonadales > Pyrinomonadaceae > QHXQ01. Next base: position 6,927 of record JANMAD010000514.1, read on the forward strand.
GGTTGGCGATGCCTTCCATCTCGACGGGAGTAGCGACGCGCAAAAAGATCACGCCGTCAAGCCAGTCGAACGCCACGCCCTCGGGCGAGTGGGCGGCAACGGAGATGAAGTAGTGCTCTTGGCCGAGCCAGCAGTCGAACGCGAACTCGGCCTCGATGATCTCGCCGCGCCGCACCGCGCCGAGCGGGAGGCCGCGTTGTTCCGTGTTCGTGCCGTACACGTTCAGGCCGTGGCGGCTGCGGATCATAAAGCCGCAGACCGGCTCTGGCACGTCGCGGTGAAAGAGAACTTGCAGACGCAGGCGCAACGGCTCGCCCGACTCCGCGAGTTCGGTGGTGCGCCCCGCCGCGTCGAGCAGTTCGACCGCAATTACTTCCGCGCTGCGGTCGCCGTGGCGGTAGCTGTAGTTAAGCGGCGCGCGTTCCTCTGCGCCTTCGTTGTTTGTGGGAAGCGGTGGGATGGTGGCGCGCGCAGTAGTGAGAGCAGTGATGGTAGTAGTCTCTGATGTGCCTTCGTCGAATTCGTTTAACGGCGCGAACGGCGCATCGTTTGTTGCCACGCCGCCCGTTGTGAGGTGCGTCGCGCGCGCGCCGTCATAGTTGCGTTCGCGCGCCATGATTAGCTTTTGGTAACGGTTGAGCACGTCCACGGGCGCGCCGTCAGCGACCACCTCGCCGGCGTTGAGCATGATGGCGCGGGTGCAGAGGGCGCGCACCAGCGTCGGCTCGTGCGAGACAAAGAGGATGGTGGTGCCGCGCGCCTGCATCTCCTTGATGCGGCGCACGCAGCGGTGCTGGAAGACCGTGTCGCCGACCGAGAGCGCCTCGTCCACGACGAGAATCTCCGGGTCGGTGTTGACCGCAATCGCGAATGCGAGGCGGACGTACATGCCGCTCGAATACGTCTTGACGGGTTGGTGGATAAAGTCGCCGATCTCCGCGAAGCGTTCGATGTCGGCG
>JANMAD010000515.1:0-16056 GCA_031359515.1 Acidobacteriota bacterium
GGTGTGTAGTGAGAGCATGACCCGCCCGCTACCGCAGGCGGTACTGACAGGCGACTACGCTAAACGCCAGAGCATGACGCAGCCGATGACGAGGCCGATGATGATGATGAGTCGCCGGATCACGAGCCGGCCAAAATAACGGGCCGCGCTCGCGCCGTAATAACCGCCGAGGATCGCGCCCACTGCCATCACTAGCGCAATGGGCCACCGCACCAGCCCCGCCAAGGCGAAGCCCAACACGGCTACGCTGTTCAGACATAAGCCTAAATAATTCTTTAAGCCGTTGGCGCGATGTATGTCCGTGATGCCGAGCAGACCTAAGGCCGCGAGCATCAGTATGCCGTTGCCCGCGCCGAAGTAGCCGCCATAGATCGCGGAGCAGAACTGAAAAATGATCGCGCCCGCCCACCAACCGCGCCGGGGCGCGGCCGGTGTGGCGGAGAGATGTAGCAAGCGTGTCACCGGCTCTTGCGCCATGAAGAGGATGGTGGCAAACAGGATCAGGAAGGGCACGAGGCGGGCGAACGTGGGCACAGGCGTGATGATCAGGAGGGCCGCGCCCACTGCGCCGCCGGCCACACTCGTCAAGCCCAAACGCAGCAAGAGCGGCCGGTTCTCCTCCATCTCGCGCCGATAGCCCCACAGGCCGCCGAGCAGTCCGGGCCAGAGCGCGACAGTGCTGGTCGCGTTGGCCATCTTCGGATCAAGCCCGACCCAAATGAGCGCAGGGAAGGTGAGCAGCGTGCCGCCGCCGGCGATGGAGTTGATCATCCCAGCCGCGAACGCCGCCGCGAACAGGATCAGACTGTGAAAAATGAATTGTTGCATCTGCGCGTTGAGTGAGAGAAATAAGCGGCACGCCGGGCAAAGTCAACTGTAAGCGCACATCTATCGCTCCGCTGTAACTCGAAGACGCTCTGATCCGCGCTGCGCTTAGCGGGCAGCATTCGTTGTTTTAACCATAGCTGGCACGTCGCTATCAACTGCATTAAGATGTGGCGCAGCTAAGCTGCAAATAATTTCCAGCGGAACGGTGATGCGAATGATGAAAGCGATTCGTGTGCATGAGTTGGGCGCGCCCGCAGTGATGCGGCTTGAAGATGTGGCCCCGCCGCAAGCGGGTGCAGGGCAAGTGGTCGTACGGCTCGCGGCGGCGGGCGTGAATCCGGTTGATGCTTACATACGGTCAGGACAGTATGCGCGCAAACCGGAGTTGCCATATACGCCGGGCACGGATGGCGCAGGGATAGTCGAGGCAATCGGTGCGGAGGTGAAGCGCGTGCGCGTGGGCGAGCGCGTATACGTCGCCGGCTCGCTCAGTGGCACATACGCGGAACGCGCGCTTTGTCTTGCGACGCAAGTACATGCGTTGCCTGATGCGCTTAGCTTTGCACAGGGCGCGGCTGTCGGCGTGCCTTATGCGACGGCTTATCGCGCATTGTTCGACCGTGCGCAAGCGCAACCCGGCGAGACGGTTTTTATACACGGCGCGAGCGGGGGCGTCGGTGTTGCCGCATTGCAGTTAGCGCGAGCGGCGGGACTCAATGTGATCGGCACAGGCGGCACGGAGGAAGGGCGCAAACTCGTGGCCGAGCAAGGCGCGCAGCACGTCCTGGATCATCGCAGCGCGGATTATCTGGAACACTTAATGGCTTTGACCGAAGGGCGCGGCGTTGATGTGATCATTGAGATGTTGGCGAACGTGAATTTGAATCGAGACTTAGGTGTGCTGGCGATGAACGGGCGCGTCGTCGTGGTCGGCAGTCGCGGCCCGGTGGAGATCGATCCGCGGCAAACGATGGGCCGCGATGCGAGCATCCACGGCATGTCATTACACAATGCCGGCGAAGCGATCTTAGCGCGTATCCATGCTGCGCTCGTCGCCGGGTTAGCGAATGGCAGCCTGCACCCCGTCGTCGGACACGAGTTGCCGCTCGCCGCCGCTGCCCGCGCACACGAGCAGGTGATGGAGGTGGGCGCATACGGCAAAATAGTTTTGCAAACCGGCATGGAGTAAAAGAAAAACTCTTTTACTGATAGAAGTTATGCAGTTGCGGAAACACGCACGCTAGTCGAGTGTGTGTGCGCCCTTACTTCGTGCGGGCTGCCGCATGTCGTTCAACTGCATAACTGCTAACTGAGACATGCCACGGCATAGAAGGACAGTATTGCGATGGCGATTGCAACGATCAACCCGGCGACGGGCGAGACGCTAAAAGAATTCGTGTCGCACAGCGCAGCCGAGATAGAAGCGAGCCTTGAGCGCGCGGCGGAAACGTTTCGCGCGTACCGGCGCACGATTTTCGCTGCGCGCTCTGAGTTGATGCAGCGCGTAGCACAGTTGCTCGATAGCGAGCAGGACGTTTTTGCGCGGCTGATGACGATTGAGATGGGCAAGCCGATCAAGTCTGCGCGCGATGAAGTAACAAAGTGTGCGTGGGTCTGTCGCTACTATGCGGAGACGGCCGCGCGACATTTAGCAGATGAAGCTGTCGCGACTAATGCGACGCAAAGTTTCGTGCGCTGCCAACCGTTGGGGCCGGTGCTGGCGGTCATGCCGTGGAACTTTCCGTTCTGGCAAGTGATCCGCTTTGCCGCGCCCGCACTGATGGCTGGTAACGTCTGTCTGCTCAAGCATGCCTCGAACGTGCCGCAATGCGCGCTCGCGCTGGAGGACATTTTTCGCCGGGCAGGTTTCCCGCACGGCGCGTTTCAAACATTACTGATCAATGCCGAGCAGGTGGCGCGCGTGATTGATGACGAGCACGTTGTGGCGGTGACGCTCACGGGCAGCGAACCGGCGGGGCGTGAAGTTGCGGCCCGTGCCGGCCGGCAGATCAAAAAAACTGTGCTTGAGCTTGGCGGCAGCGATCCATTCATCGTCATGCCCAGCGCCGACCTCGCTACGGCCGTCGCGACCGCCGTGAAAGCGCGCACTATCAACAATGGTCAGTCGTGCATCGCCGCGAAACGGTTCATCGTCGCGGCCGAGATTTACGACGAGTTTGCCGCGCGCTTCGTCGCACAGATGCAAGCGCTAAGGATCGGCGACCCGCTTGATGAAGCGATTGACCTAGGGCCGCTCGCCACGCCGCAAATCCTCGCCGATCTGGTCGAACAAGTCAGCCAATCGGTCGCTGCGGGCGCGCGGATTCTGACGGGCGGCGAGCAGTTGCCGCGACCGGGCAATTATTATCCGCCGACTGTGCTGACGGACATCTCGGCGGCATCACCTGCGTACCAGGAAGAGTTCTTCGGCCCCGTCGCACTGCTGTTTCGCGTCGCTGATATGACTGAAGCGATCCGCTTGGCGAACGACACATCGTTTGGACTGGGCGCAAGCGCGTGGACGAATGACGCGGCGGAGCAGGCGCGGTTTGTGGAAGAGCTAGAAGCTGGTTCTGTCTTCATCAACGGCATGGTCGCATCCGATCCGCGTCTGCCCTTCGGCGGCGTCAAACGCTCAGGCTACGGCCGCGAGTTGAGCGTGTTCGGCATACGCGAGTTCGTCAACGTCAAAACCGTCTGGATCAAAAATGAAGGCGCAGGACAACGCGCGAAGACGGAATAAGATTCAGCCGTAGTCCGCTCTCCGGGGTGGTAGTTCAACCTTTGCATCAAGTGCGTATGCCAATACCAAGCACGATTGGCCACCGCCCGCAGACAACGGCCGTGCGTTTTTTTATTTGACTTAGTCCCGCCTTTTTTGTTTATCTAGAAGTAGGTCAGCCTCGCACCTGACCGGCTAGTCTATTGCCCATCCGCCTCGCTTCCGCCTTGTCCAGCAATTAACAGAAAAGAGGAAGAGGAAACGTGTCACAGGTTCTGCATACACTTGAGGAGCGATTCGCCGGCCTGTTTGGCGAGCGCCGCGCAGCCAATCGTCGCCGGGTCGCATGCGTAGCGCAGTTGCCGGTCGGTGTCTCGATGGAGAATGAGCGGATTGATCCGCAGGCCGAGCATTATCCGGAGCCGATCATGGGTAGCACACGCGACGTGAGCGAGACGGGATTATCGCTTGTCTTGCCACGGCTCAGCTTGGGTGTGGAGCGCATTGATGTCGCGGGCTTTCCGTTGCGGATCGTGTTGTGCCTGCCGGGCGGGATTATCATCGTGCATGCGGAGACGGTGCGCTGTGAACTGTTCGTGGACGTTGACGAGCAGGCCTGTTTCGCCGTCGGCGCGCGGATTACGCGTATGAGCGACCACGACCAAAGACGCTATGACGCCTTCTTGCGTGCGCTTGATTGAAGCTCTGCTTATGTTTAGGCGTAGGGCTTAGGGCAGCGGGCAAATAACTCCAACGACGGATCGGGCGCAGCCTGATCCGTCGTTTCCTTTTCGTGTGGGCACTTCTTGACAGCCCGTGTGATTTGCCCTAGCTTGCTGTCACGCCTACGCTGCGCTTATCGTCAGTCCCGTACGCTCCCCACGATCTCGCGCACGTTCGCTCCGCAACCACACGCGCTGTAAGGTCTGCCGACAAGGCGCGTCGTACATCTAACAGCCGTCGCGCAAATGCTGCTCGTATATTAAACCGCAATGAAAACACAAATGAACATGAATGCCCCCAACCGCGCGCTCAAGCACAAACGCATCAGCATTTTCAACAAGCAACTGTCAGGTATGTTGCTCGTTATGTTGTTGCTTACGCTGTCCGTCAGCCTGTCGGCCCAGATGCCAAAGGGACAGGAAGAGCGCGGGTTGAAACTCGGCGCACCGCCTGCGGCCACGCCAACTACGGGTGAGACCACAACCTCCGCGACCGAAGCGCGCCCCGAGCTCGTGCTGCAAACAGGCCACGCTTTGCGGGTGGATGGATTAGCTTTCAGTCCGGACGGCCGGCTCGTGGCGACAGGCAGCAAGGACAACACGGTGCGTGTTTGGGAAGCGGCGACCGGGCGCGAGTTGCGCCAGTTGGTCGGGCACACCGCTTGGGTGAAGGCAGTCGCTTTCAGTCCCGGCGGCCAGTGGATCGCGTCTGGTGCGATTGACGGCACGATCAAACTTTGGGAAGTCGGCACAGGGCGCGAGCAGGGCGGCGTCACCGGCGGCGGCGTGATCAATGCGATTGCTTTTAGCCCGGACGCGCATTTGATCGCGGCCGGTAATAGCGATGGCGCGGTGTTGGTGTTCGACACCTCGACGGGCCAGCAGACGCAAAAGTTGACCGGGCATACCGGCGCGGTCTTGGCGCTGGCTTTCAGTCCCGATGGTAAGTCGCTCGCATCGGCCGGGCGGGATATGGGCGTGAAGTTGTGGGATGTGGCCGCCGGGCGCGAGTTGAAACTGTTGACGGGGCACACGGATCGTGTGCGCGCCGTTGCGTTCAGCGCGGACGGGCGCAGGCTTGCATCTGCGAGCAATGATAAGACGATCAAATTGTGGGACGTGAGCAAGGGCAAAGAGTTGCGCACGCTCGCGGGGCACACGGGCGCGGTACTGGCCGTTGCATTCGGCGCGAACGGCCGCACGCTCGTCTCGGCATCGGCGGATCATCGCACGGTGAAAACTTGGGACGTGGAGTCAGGGCGCGAGACCTCTGCGATCAGCGAAGCCGACAACATTGATACGCAGGAAGCGATTGCCTTCAACGCGAATGGCAGCGTCGTCGCGTCGAGCAATGGCGACAAGAGCGTGTTGTTGCGCGACATCGGCCGGAAGGTAACTAACGCGCGCACACTGGCGACACGCGCCAGCGGCGTCTATGCAACGGCCTTCAGTGCGGATAAGAAGTGGTTCGCCTCCGGGAGTAAAGACAACACGGTCAGGTTATGGGAGACGGCGACTGGGCGCGAGTTGCAAAAGTTGGATGGCAACATCGGGTTTATCACCTCGCTCGCCTTCAGTCCTGATTCGCACACGCTCGCGTCCGGGGGCTTGAGCGGCACAGTCAAACTCTGGGATGTGGCCACGGGCAACGAGTTGCGCGCTCTCACAGGCCACAGCGGAAGCGTGAACGGCGTCGCCTTTAACTCGGCGGGGCAACTCGCGTCCGCGAGCAACGATAAGACGATCAAGTTGTGGGACACAGCGACCGGGCAAACGTTGCGCACATACGCGGGTCATACCGATGAAGTCGAAGCAATCGCGTTCAGTGCGGACGGGCGCATGCTGGCGTCGGCGAGCGCGGATAAAACAGTCAAGCTATGGGACGCGGGCGCGGGCACGGAGTTGCGCACGCTAGCGGGGCACGGCGATGGCGTCTATGCCGTCGCATTCAGCCCTGATGGGCAGACTGTTGCAACGGGCAGTCATGATAAAACGGTGAAGCTCTGGGAGACGGCGACGGGCCGCGAGCTACAGACGCTCGCAGGCAATACAGGTTTCTCGGCCGTTGCATTCAGTCCCATCGGCAAGCGATTGGTGGCGGGTGACGTGCGCGGCACGTTGCGCGTGTGGGAATTGGCGAATGCGAATGCGGCGCGCACGCTCGTCGGGCATACCGATATGATTGACGGCGTCGCGTTCAGCCCCGACGGTCGCTGGCTCACATCGGGCAGTGAAGACGGCAGCACGCGCCTGTGGGCCACAGATACGGGCGATGCGCTGGCGACGCTCATCACCTTCACGGAGAGCAACGATTGGGTCGTCGTCGCGCCTGACGGGTTGTTCGACGGCACGCCCGAAGCGTGGAATCAAATCCTCTGGCGCTTCGAGCGCAACACGTTCAATGCGCGCCCCGTCGAAGCTTACTTCAACGAGTTCTACTATCCGGGTCTGCTCGCGGACATCCTCGCGGGCAAACACCCGCGCGCACAGGCTGACATTACGCTGCGTGACCGCCGTCAGCCACAAGTCTCTTTGCAACTCGCCGATGCGCAAGCTTCAGTTGATAATGTGACGACAAGGCTATTGCCCGTGCGGATCGAAGTGGCGGAAGCGCCGGCCGACGCAAAACATGTGCAGGGCAGCGGCGCGCTGGATTTACGTCTGTTCCGCAACGGCACGCTCGTCAAGCTCTGGCGCGGCGACGTGGTGCGCGATAAGGGCGGCAAGGCTGTGATCGAAACGACTGTGCCGATGATCGCGGGTGAGAACGAGTTGATGGCGTACGCGTTCAACCGCGACAACGTCAAAAGCACGAATGCGGAGTTGACCGTCACTGGCGACGCGAGTTTGCAGCGACAAGGCACGGCCTACATCGTCGCGGTCGGGGTCAATCAATATGCGAACCCGAACTTCAATCTGCGCTATGCCGTCGCCGACGCGAACACGTTCGGCACAGAGGTGCAACACGCGCAAGAGCGGATCGCTTCGTTCGCGCACATCGAAGTTGTGCAGTTGCAAAATCGTGAGGCGACGAAAGGCGACATGTTGCTCGCGCTCAAACGGCTCGGCGGCGACGAGACACCGCTGCCGGCCGACGCGCCCGCCGCACTTATGAAACTCAAACGCGCGCAACCGGAAGACACGGTCATCATCTACTATGCAGGGCACGGGTTGGCTGTGCCGCCGCGCTTTTATCTCTTGCCGCACGACCTCGGTTATAGCGGCGACCGCAGCAGCATCGACCGGCCGAGTTTAGAAAAGATGTTGCTGCATTGCGTCTCCGATCTGGAGTTGGAGGATGCGTTCGAAGGCATTGACGCCGCGCAGGTGGTGATGGTGCTGGATGCCTGCAATTCGGGGCAAGCGTTGGAGACCGAAGACAAGCGCATGGGGCCGATGAACTCGAAGGGACTGGCGCAACTCGCTTACGAGAAAGGCATGTTCATCCTGACCGCCGCGCAAGGGTATCAAGCGGCGCAGGAGGTGGCGAATCTCGGCCACGGGCTGTTGACTTATGCGCTGGTGGTGCAAGGATTGCAAAAGGGCGCGGCAGATCGGCGACCGCGCGACGGGCAGATCGTGATGGGCGAATGGCTTGATTACGCGACCGAGCGCGTGCCGCAGATGCAGTTGGAGAAGATGAAAGCCGCGCGCGGGTTGGCCTCTGAATTGGCGATGGTTGATGGCGAAAAGAAAATACCCGACCCGGAGAATCGCAGCCTGCAACGCCCGCGGGTGTTCTATCGCCGCGAGTTGGCCGCGCGTCCGCTCGTCGTGACGAAAATCGGCGCGGCGACCGCGCAGACGAAATAGCTGACGTAGGTTGCATAGCTAAGTCAGTACCGCCTGCGGTAGCGGGCGGGTCGTCTCCAGCACAAGCACCTGCCCGCTACCGCAGGCGGTACTGACAAGACACGAAGGGCACGCAGAGAGATAACTCTCTGCGTGCCCTTCGGGGCTTGGTGGTTAATGATGCTTAGAGCGAAAGCTTCAACGAGAATTGAATGCGGCGCGCGGTGGTCACAGTGTTCGTGGCTTGGCCGAAGCCGGGCGCTTCCAGGAAACGAACGGGGATGCCGTAGTTCGCACGGTTGATAAAGTTGAACACGTCCATGCGGAAGCTCATATTCTTCTGCTCGCCAAACGGGATGACCTTGATCAACGCGGCGTTGAGATCAAGCACGTTGCCGGCGCGGAACGTGTTGCGTCCGACTTGTCCGCTCTGCCCGATGGGCGCGAGCAAGCGGAGCGGATCAGCGGTCAAGCGCAAGGGTTGTCGCCGGTCGCCGGTGATGGTGATGCCATTAGTCGTGTTGAGCCGATCCGTCAGGTTGCCGTCGAGGTTCACGTCGAAGATCGAGTTGACGGTGAAGGGTTGCCCGGTTTGAAAACTGCCGAGGCTGGCCAACTGCCACCCGCCTAGCAATGAATGCACTAGCTCGCCGCGTCGGCCTAACCCCGGCAGATCGTAGATGAAGTTGTATGCAAAGCGATGGCGCACATCGAAGTTCGCGGGGCCGCGCTCGCCCGCGAGATTGAAACTGTCTTGCGGCAGCGCGGATGCGCCGGCCAATTCAAACACGTCCGAGACATCGTCGTTCACTTTGGCAAAAGTGTAAGCGGCTTGCAACTGCAAGGTGCGCCGGAAGCGGCTGCGGAGTTGCAACTGCAAAGAGTTGTAGCTTGAACTGGCGGAAGTTTCAAACTGTGTGATCGTGCCCACATCGGGCGCGGGGCGACCGCCGACGATGTCTTCGCCGTTGGGTGTGAGGCGCAAGCCGGGCGGCAGAGTCAGTCCGAGGAACTGTGGCACCGGGGGCAGTGTCGAGCCGGCGACGGGCGGCGGCAGCCGGAGCAACACCTGATAAGCTTTCGGTCCGAGGTTAGGTGTGGTAAAGCGTAACAGCTTACGCCCGCGCGTGCCGACATAGGAGGTGGTGAGCGCGAGGTTGCGGCCGAGTTGCTGGTCGAAGCTGAAGGTGAACTGGTGCGCTTCGGGCATGTCGAGTTGTCGTGCGGGCAGCGTTGCGCCGAAGCCACTGATCGGTGGAATGCTGCCGGTGCTGCGCACGAACGAGTTGATTAAATTGACCACTTGCTGGAACGAGAGCGCCGGGTTGACGGTATTGAGCGTGCCCGGTTGCACGAGGTTGATCGCCGCGCGTGTCTGGCTATTGATGAGTGGGATAGGATTGCTCGGATTGATGAATTGCAGCGCACAACCCGTGAAGAACTGTCGTGGGCAGGTGTCTCGGTTATCGGCAGCGGTGCCACTGACAAGATTATTGAACCCGCCGGCAGTATTGATGGTCAGATAAGACGGATACACGTTACGCGACTGGCTGACGACCGCGCCGAGTATCTGATCGTAATAGCGCCCGTAACCGGCGCGTATGACCGTCGCGCCACGCTCGCGCCCGAACAGGTTCGGCGACCATGCGACGCTCAGACGCGGTGCGAAGTTGTTGCGGTCAGGTTCGAAGATGCGTGTCCGGCCGCCGATGAAGCGACTCAGACCCGGCACGAAAGCAAGCAGCGGATCGTTGAAGGTGCGCTCAATCTTACGATTCACCTCGCGCACGGGGGTGTTGTACTCGTAGCGCAGACCATACGCGATGGTAAGCGTCGGGCGGATGCGAAAGGAGTCTTGCGCGTAGAAGTCGAGTTGATAAAAGCGCAGGTTGATGCCTTGTTCGCCGTTGAGCGCGAGTGTCTGAAAAAAGCCGCTCGGCGCGGAGGCGGCGGCGAAGGTCTCGGGCCGGAAGAAGCGGCCCGTGAAGCGGAGCGGCGCGTTCGGATCATCGGGGATGTCAAGTTCGGGTGCGCCGGCGAAGGTGACGAGTGGGCGCGAGATGCGCGGCAGTGCGCTGTTGAGCTCCGAGCGGCGCGTGTCTGCACCAAAGACGAAGGCATGCCGGCCGGCGCGCATGGTCAACTCGTCCGCCACTTGATAAGTGTTGTTGACGCGACGCTGCGGGAAGTTGAACACGTCTGTGCCGACGGTGCTGAAGCCAGCGATGTTGACTTGGCCGACTGTGCCGAGCCGTGTCGCGAGACCGAGCGCGCCCGGCCCGAGCGCGTTCTGCGTGGTCACGCCGGGCGAGGCGAGATAGATGACGGGGCCTGTGTTCGCTCCTCCGGTGTTGGGATCAGGGAACGTGAAGTTTTCTAAGAGCGGTGCGTTGAGCAAAAAGGGTGCGCCGCCAGCGAGCGTGCTGGGTAGTTGAAAACTGTGGTCGCGCACTTCGTCGAAGACGAGGCGCGTGCGCCCATAGGAGAGACGCACTTGATTGAACACGGGCCGTGTCGAGTTCGCGCCCGACAATTCGCTGTTTAAGAAGAGCGAGTTGTTTTGCGTGCGCACACGCGCTTTAAGGGTAGAGAATAGCGCGCCGCCGGTTGAAGGGATGAAGCGATAATCATCCGTATAGTTATAGCGGTTAGTGATTGAATGCTGCCGCTCGAACAATTTGAAGTTGCCGTCGAACTTGCCGGAGATAACTTTGCCGTGCGCGCTGGCGGGCAGCGTTTGCGTAAACGTGTTGCGGCCAAAGACGCCATGCGGGTTGTTCGGAAATGGAAAGAGACTGAAGAGCGCGTCGCCGCCAGCGGTGGTGGGGAAGGCGAAAGCCGGTTGGAAGCACTCCGGCGGTAAGGAAGTATTAGAAGCAGGGCAGGGGTTCGGGGCAGGGGGGACGGGGGTAGGCTTCGGCTCCAAGGGATTAAAATAAATCCCGGACGCGCCCGAACCGAACGCACCGCGCTGCTCGACCGTCGGGACGGCGAAACTCTCTTCCTTCGTCGCATTGTTGATGTAGCCTTCGGCCGAGACGAAGTAGAACATGTGCGCCGGCTTGTCTGGGCCATGCGCCTTTTGGAGCGGCCCGCCCAACACGAATCCGCCTTGCCCGAATGTGAACGAGTCTTCACCGCCGCTCTGATTCTGCACGGTCAACGGGCGCAGGTTTATCACCTCCCCATTTATACCGGCCTGTGCATTGCCGACCAGCACCGCTTGATTGTTGCCCGCGCGCAAGGCAGTCACGCCGTTACCGAAAGCCGTGTCGAAGTTATTGCGCGCGTTGAGTTGACTGGAATTGAAGAAGCCGTAAACCGTGCCATGCGTGTTGCGCCCGCCGGACTTGGAGACTGCATTCACCTGCGCGCCGATATTGCGCCCGAACTGTGCGGGCGCGAGCAAAGTGATCGCTTGATACTCTTTGACCGATTCAATCGGTTGCGAGTTCAACGCGACGAAGCCTTGCCGGCGCACGCCGATGTCCTCGTCATTGTTATCCGAGCCATCCACCGTGAAATTATTCGCGCGTGAGCGCAGCCCGTTGATCGCAAACTGCCCCGCGCTGCCGACGCCTGCGCCCACGCCGGGGCCGGCCACACTGCCCAATGTCTGAGGCGGTGGCGCGACGCCGGGCAGCAACAAGGTCAACTCGTCGAAGGTACGTACCACCGTGCGCCCGCCGAGCGGCAAGGTCGAGACTTCTTCTTCGGTGAACGCGCCGCCGCGACTCGCGTCCGATGCATTGATGCGTGCGCGTATGTCCGTGTCCTCTTCGGTGAGCGGGGCGTTAGGCGCAGGAGTAGGGCTAGCTGTGCCGGTCGGCGTCGGTGTCGCGACGGGCACGGGCGGCGCGGGATCGAGCGCGACGGGTACTGGCACGACCTCGCCGGTGCGCGTGATGAAGAGACGCTGTTGGACTTCCTTAGTTACATAGCCTGGCGCGGAGACGCGGATCGTGTAGACGCCGGGCGCGAGCAAGCCCTGATAGAAACGCCCGCGCGTGTCGGCGGTCTTGGGGAAGGTCTGGCCGGTTTGTTGGTTGATGATGAGTGCGGTTGCACCGGGGATCGGCTCGCCCGTGTCGGTGTTCGTCACCGTGCCTTCGAACGCGCCGGTCACAGTGTCCTGCGAAGCGACGGGGAGCGTAGCAAAGGTTAGGCAGCAAGTGGTGACGAGCGCGAGCAGAAGTCGCCGGGGGCGAGGCGAGAACAAGTGAGCGTGCTTCATATTATCCTCAAGTTGATACCGTGCAAAAGGTCGCGCTGTCGGGCAGGGCGCGGTTATGACTGACAATCACGGCCGACTGTCAGTGAGAGCAAATGCGCGAACAATTTTGTGGCGCAAGCGCCAGAGAAGTCCGGGCGCGGGTGTACACATTGATGTAACGGTAAGCTGAGTTGACAGTCACACACGCCGAAGCTCAGCCAAAGGTAGAGCGAAAGCTAGTGCAGTTTCCCGCGCGTGTCAAGAAACCATTCTGCGCTGACGGCTAATAATTATTTCTCGCACAGGGCTTCGCTTGTAGAATGCAGCGTCCATTGCATTATCTAAGATGCAGCCGCGCTGTGCATCATGCTATCTGGTCGTTACCTAATCACACATCCTGCTTTGCCCTTGATGCACTTGCCGGAAACGAAGTAACAGACCATCAACTGTGCGGCTGGTTTTACGTCAGGGCTGTAACCGCGCGTCATAACATACAAGCCATGAATCCCCGAAAGTTTGGGCCACATGCGCAGCATCAATTCTAGCTCCGCGCACGTACCTCTCGTGTTGCCGCTCCACTCTATAATTTATGTCCCGGTGCAGGTGCTAACGCCCTAAAGTGATTGATAAAGTGACATGTAGGTGTTACTCTTTGCCAACTTTTGGGCTTGCCTAAATCCCACTAGTGGCTGCTTCATTGCCGATTTCATACTGCCGTATGGGTTACTTTCAGCATTGCTGATCTCCCGACTGGTTCTAACAACGCCGCTGCTGTCCCAGCGCTAGTAACGTCTCGTTCGCTAAAGGATAGTTCAATGCCCCCAACTTCCCCCTTGCTTCGCACTAAGAGACTGCTGCGCCCTGTTGTCATTCTGCTTGTCATCGGCAGCCTCGTGACGCTCGCCGCCTACGGGCCGGCGCGTTCGGCGCAATCCGCTGCCGCAGGTTTCCAGCACCTCTCCGGTCTGTTACGCATCGCGCAGCCCGCCAAGCCAGCGCATACAATAATCCACAGTTCTACTACAACGCAGTCTGCCGCCCGGATCGCCTTCGTGTCGAATCGCGATGGCAACAAAGAAATTTACGTGATGAGCGCGGACGGCACGGGTGCGGTCAACCTCACGAACAATCCGGCGACTGATGAAACGCCCGCGTGGACGACAGATGGGAAGAGAATTGCCTTTGCGAGCGACCGCGACGGTAACGCAGAGATTTACGTCATGCACGCCGACGGCAGCGAGCCGCAGCGGCTCACCGACGACGCGGCGACGGACAGCGCGCCGGTCTGGTCACCTGACGGCGCGCACATAGCCTTTGTCAGTAACCGCGATGGCAACGATGAAATCTATGTGATGAACGCCGACGGCACGGGCCAAACTCGACTGACTGATAACGCGGGCATGGATGGCAGCCCCGCTTGGTCGCCCGACGGCTTGAAACTCGCCTTCCACACCGACAGGGATGACAACTTTGAAATTTACTTGATGAACGCCGACGGCACGGAGCAGACGCGTTTGACCAAGAACACGTCCGCCGATCTCTATCCCGCGTGGGCGCCGGATGGGACAAAGCTCACTTTTGCCAGTGACAGAGATGCCGACCGCGAAGTCTATCTGATGAACGCGGACGGCTCAGACCAGACGCGCTTGACGTATGCCCCCGGTGAGGAGAACAAGACGGCGTGGGCGTCCGACGGCAAGCATATCTACTTCGATAGTCGGCGCGACGGGAATGAAGAAATCTACGTCATCAATGCAGATAGCTCCGAGCTGCGCACGGCCGTCATTGCACAGGTGAATCTGACGCACAATGCCGCCGCCGATTTTTCCCCGGTCAGCCCCGGCCCGGCTTTCATCCCCGAAATCACCGTCAAGGGTAATGACATCGCCATCCCCGATGGCGACACCACGCCCGATATGGCCGACAACACCAGCTTTGACACGGCGACAGGAGACGGCGGCTTTAGCCACACCTACACAATTGTGAACAAAGGCCCGAAGGTGCTGCATCTGACGGGCACGCCTGTGGTGCTGATTGACGGTGCGCACGCTGCGGACTTTGCGGTCACGGAGCAGCCCGCCGCAACCGTCGCAGGTTACGGCAGCACCACTTTCATCATCACTTTCACGCCGAGCGACGCAGGCAGACGCACGGCAACGGTGAGCATCGCTAATGACGACAGTGACCGGAACCCTTACGACTTTGCCATTGAGAGCGTAAGTCAGACCTTTACAGTTACCAACACTAATGACTCCGGGGGCGGTTCTTTACGGCAGGCGATAATTGACGCTAATAACACTGCCGGGGCAGACGCGATCAATTTTGCCATCGGCACAGGGGCGCAAACAATTAACCTAACAAGCGACCTGCCGGCCATCACACAGCAGGTGACGGTGGACGGCACCACGCAGCCCGGTTTCAACGGCACGCCCCTGATTACGCTCAACCGCCCGGGCGGCACAATCATGCGCGTCTCTGGCGGCTCGAACGTCACGATCAAGGCTTTGGCCTTAACCGGCGTAAACAGTACGGGCATCGCTGCTAACAATTGCGCTGGCCTCGTCTTCCAAGGCAACGCCATCAGCGACGCTGTCATTGGCATCAACATCAACGGCGGCTCAGATGCGCAGGTCTTGGGAAACGTCTTCACTAACACAGGCATCGGCGGCAACTACTCACTCGACATCGTGAATGTTACGCCCAACACGCTGAGCAAAGGTATCGCGGTTAGTGGCAATACGTTCAACGGCGGCGGCAGCGGTCTGCACCTGTCGAACTTGGCAAATCAGGTGATCGGTGATGCGTCGGTGACGGGCGCGAACGTCGTCATGGCCGATAACGGTGGGCAGACTTCTTTGACAGATACGGTGCTGCGCCTCGATAGCGCCAACGGCGCGAGCATTGACAATTTGAACGTCGGTCTGGCCAGCGGCACGAGCGGTACTGGTATCAGCGCGAACAATTGCGCAGGCCTCACCATTCAAAATAGCGCGCTTAGCAACCGCGTCATCGGTCTTAGCATCAACAGCGGCTCGGACGCACGCGTCTTAAATAATTCATTCACCAATACAGGCATTGGCGGCAACTACTCGCTCGACATCGCGAACGTGACGGCCGGCACATTGCCGAAAGCCATCTTTGTTAGTGGCAATACTTTCACGGGTGGTGGTAGCGGTCTGCACCTATCAAACATAGCGAATCAGGTGATCGGCGATGCGTCTGTGGCCGGCGCGAATGTCGTCATCGCTGATAACGCCGGGCAGACTTCGCTGACCGATACGGTGCTGCGCCTCGACAGCACCAATAACATCACGGTGGACAATCTCAATGTTAGTTCGGTGAGCGGCACGAGCGGCACGGGCTTCAGTGTCAATAGCTGTGCAGGTGCGTTGCTGCAAAACAACGCGATTGGTAATCGCGTGATCGGACTCGCCATCAACAGCGGCTCGGATGTGCAAGTCTTGAATAATGCCTTTACGGGTACAGGCATCGGCGGCAACTACGCGCTCGACATCGCGAATGTTACGCCCAACACTCTGAGCAAAGCCATCTTTGTTAGTGGCAATACGTTCAACGGCGGCGGCAGCGGTCTGCACCTGTCGAACTTGGTAAATCAGGTGATCGGTGATACGTCGGTCACGGGCGCGAACGTCGTCATGGCCGATAACGGTGGGCAGACTTCTTTGACAGATACGGTGCTGCGCCTCGATAGCACCGATAACGCGACGGTGAAAAATCTGGAGTTGAGCCTTGCGACGGGGTCAGGTGGCACGGGGCTT
>JANMAD010000529.1:0-2591 GCA_031359515.1 Acidobacteriota bacterium
CCACCAGCCCCTCCGCCGGCTGTGATCGCATCCTCGTCAGCAGTTCCTTCTTCGGCTCGCCGGAGTTTCAGTTGAAAGGCTTCTACGTCTTCCTGTTCTACAAAGTCGCGTTGGGGCGTCTGCCCCAGTACACAGAGATCATTCCGGACATGCGCACTGTGACGGGCGCAACTGCCGACGAGGTGTTTGCCAAGCGCGCGGCCTACGCCGTGAGTTTCACCGAGCGCGCAGACTTCCACGCCGCTTACGATGGTTTGAGCGACAGTCAGTATGTCGCCGCGCTGCTCGGCCGCTACGGACTGACGAGCATCACGACGCCTGATCCGGCCAACCCGGAAGCGGGCGGACAGGTGACGCTGACCCTGAATGATCTCACGAGCCGGTTGGCGGCCGGCACGCTCACGCGGGCGCAAGTCTTACGCGCCGTCGTGCAGAGTGCGGAGGTGACGAATCTTGAGTTCAACAACACATTCGTGGCGATGCAGTATTACGGTTACTTGCGGCGCACGCCCGAAGCGGGCGGCTATCAGTCGTGGCTCAACTATCTGGCGACGCACCCCGGCGACTTCCGCACGATGGTCAACGGCTTTATGAACTCGCCGGAGTACCGGCTCAGGTTCGGCGCGGCGCAATAATCAAGGATGAGGAATGAGGGATGAAAGAAAGCACGCAACTTGAGCGATCTTATTTATCCCTCATTCCTCATCCTTCATCCTTTTGTCCGCGGCGTAGTCGCCGGCGATGACGATGGTGAGGTGCTCGGGGCGGAAGTATTTGCCTATGGCCGCGTTGACTTCCGCAAGCGTGACGGCTTCGATGAACTGCGGGTAGCGATCAACGTAGTCCGCGCCGAGCCGGTAGAACTCCGCGTTCCACAAAGCCTCTGCGAGACCGGCGTTCGTCGAGAGCGCGACTTTGAACGAGCCGATAGCGGCGGATTTTTCGTCCTGTAATTCATCCCCGCGGATGCCGTGCGCGACGTAATCGCGTAGCACCTGCAAAGCTGAATTGATGGCCTGCTCCACGTTCTGCGGGTTGACCGAGACGGCGATGTACCAAGGCCCGGCCGCCAGACTCGGCGCGCGGAAGCGCGAGCCGATGCCATAGGTCAAGCCTTCGCGGTCGCGCACCTGCAAGCCCAGACGCGAAGAGAGCGTGGACTCGCCGAGCGCGCTGTTGGCGAGCAGCGCAGCATAGTAGTCAGACGCATCACGGCGCAGAGGCGCGGCCACGCCGAGCATGATGTCCACGTTCGCCTTGCCTTCGACCAGCACAATCTCGCGCTGTGTCGCCTCCGCTTGCGCCGGATCAATTAAGTCCACTTCGACCCGCTCCGGCCCCTTGAACTCGGCAAACGCCGCACGAAATTGCTCACGCACTTCGAGCGACTTGACCGCGCCCGCAATCGCGACGACGAGCGAACGCCCGCCATATCGTGCGTCGTAAAAACGGCGCACGTCCGCGACCGTGAGCGCGTTGATGCTGGCGATGAGTTGTGCGCCGGCCGGTTGGTGGAAGGGATTCGCGGGATCGTAGAGCAGTTGCGTCAGCCGTTCGTATGCGCGTGTGCGTGTGTTCGCCTGCTGCTCCTGAATCGCGGCGATGGTCTGCTGCTTCAGTTTCTCTAATTCATCGACCGGAAACGACGGTTCGCGCAATTCTTCCGCGAGCGTGTCCAGTAAGAGCGGCATGTCGGCGGCAAGCGCGCGACCAGCGATGTTGACGGCGAACGGATCGGGCGCGAAATCAAGCTCCGCGCCGACCGCTTCGAGGTCACCCGCAAGTTGCAACTTCGTGCGGCGGCGTGTGCCGCGCGCCAGCATGTTGGCGGTGAGCAGCGCGAGACCGGGCTTATCGCGCGGCTCGAAGTATGAGCCGGCGCGCAGACTCGCGCGCACCGCGAGCGTCGGCGTCGCGTGATTCTCCAACACGAGCAGCGTTGCGCCGGTCTCTAATTCCGCTCGCGCGACACGCGCGGCGAAGTGCGTGCGCCCGACGCTCGCGCTCGTGTTCGCTGCGGCGGCGTCAGAAGATTTATCGTCGTGTGCTGCGACCGGCGGCGGTGTCTGCGCCAGCGGCGTCGTGCTGTCACCTTTGCTGCTCATCAATCGTCTGTCTCGCTCGTCTCGTCCGTCTCGCCGTGGCCATTAGCTTTCGGTATGAAGTAGCCGACGGTGCGATTGTCCGCGTGAAAATATGTCAGCGCGACCCGGCGCACATCCGCCGCTGTGACGCGCGCGATGTTGGCCGCGTAGTCCGTGTAGAAGCGCCAGTCGGCGACCGCTTCGGCTTCGGATAACTGCATGGCGACGTTGAGTGTGCCATCGCGATTATAGGCGACCTGCGCGAGTATCTGACGGCGCGCCTTCTCGACTTCAGCCGCCGGCATCTCGGCCGCGCCCGCGCGCTGTAACTCTTGCAAAATGATCTCCTCGACCACTTGCGGCTCGACGCCGGGTTTGACCGTCGCGTAGATGTTGAACAGTCCGGGGTCGCGAAACTGGTCGCAGTTGCTCGTGACGCTGATGGCGACTTGCGTCTCGACGAGCGCTTGATAGAGCCGGCTGGTTAGCCCGTGCGCGAGCGCGGCC
>JANMAD010000542.1:0-3498 GCA_031359515.1 Acidobacteriota bacterium
GGTGTGGTCGGCATCATCTCGCCGTGGAATTTTCCGTGGGCGATTCCGCTCGGCGAAGTGGTGATGGCGTTGATGGCGGGCAACGGTGTCGTGTTGAAGCCGAGCGAGTTGACGCCGTTCGTGGGCTTGCGCATCGGCGAAGTGTTCGCACGCGCCGGGTTGCCGGAAGGATTATTGCGCGTGCTTGCCGGTGATGGCGCGACGGGCGCGGCGCTGGTTGATGCAGGCGTTGATAAGATCATGTTCACGGGCAGCGTCGCGACCGGCAAGCGCGTGGCGATGAGCGCGGCGGCGAAACTCATTCCGGTCGTGCTTGAACTTGGTGGTAAAGACCCGATGCTCGTGCTGGCTGATGCGGACGTGGAAGCAGCGGCTCGCGCGGCCGTGTGGGGCGCGTTCGCTAACTCCGGGCAAGCGTGCGCGTCGGTCGAACGGTGTTATGTGGACGAACGGATCGCGCCTGCGTTTCAAGCGCGCGTCGTCGCGTTGACTGAGCAACTCAAACAGAGCGCGGGCGCACAGACGAGCGTGGGCGCGGACATCGGCGCGATGTCGAGCGCACGACAACTAGAGATCGTCGCAGCGCACGTGAGCGACGCCATCGCGCGCGGCGCGCGTGCGCTCACGGGCGGCCGGCGCGCAAACGTTGCCGGCGCAGGCGCAGGTTGGTTTTATGAACCGACGGTGCTGGCGAATGTGGATCACACGATGCCCGTCATGCGCGAAGAGACGTTCGGCCCCGTGCTGCCGTTGATGACGTTCCAGACCGAAGACGAAGCGCTCCGTTTAGCTAACGACAGCATCTTCGGTTTGACCGCGAGCGTGTGGACGCGCGACATCGCGCGCGGGCGGCGCATCGCCGAGCAGATCGAAGCGGGCACGGTGATGGTCAACGAAGTGCTGTACACGCACGGCATCGCGCAGACGCCGTGGGGCGGCATGAAGCAGAGCGGCATCGGGCGCACACACGGGCGCGCGGGACTGTTGGAGCTTGTCGCCGCGCAACACATTCACGTCAATCGCATCACGCTGCTGCCCGACCTCTGGTGGTTCAACTACAGCGCACAGGCCGCCACGCTTTTTCGCGGTCTCGCCCGCCGCTTCACCACCGGCTCTGTCTTGCCGACTTCATTGCTCCTGCCGCAGATGCTCCGGCGCTGGCGCGAGCGCCGCTAACAGCAAACTCGACGTGCAAGCTCAAACTAAGTTCACGCGCACAACTTTCTTTTTTTCACATTAGCTGCGGGCTGGCTTGCGTTCACACACTTGCTCTGCTTATATTGACGCACCTCCTCCCCCAAGGAAATCAGTGATTAGGATTTTCGCGGTTAGCCTCTCGAAATTTGCTCGCGCCGCTCCGGCCGGCGTACTCATGCAACGATTAACGGTTAACACTTAATACTCCGTAGGACGATAGTATTTTATCCGCAATGTTCCGGCGCTATTCGGTTCGCTTGCCCCATCCTCATAGCAAGATCGCCTATGCCGGGCGGTCTTACCCAATCAACGTCCAAACAACTCGGAGGAACGATGAAGAGAGACTTACCCACCCTGACGCTCAGCGTTTTGTGCGCCGTCATACTTTTGCCGGCGCTGGCTTTCGGACAGCAGAACACACCTAAACTAGAAGTCTCGCGTGCGGTCAAGCACGACGAGTCGCGACCGTTGCGCGATCTGCCGGCCAAGGGGCCGGAAGTCGAGCGGCCGAATCACGAGCATCCCGTCAAGCCGATCCCGCAACCGGCACAGAAAGAGACGACCCCGGCGGAGCAGGCTGCGGTCGAGCAGAACGCGCTGCAAGCAGCGAGCGTCGCCGCGCCATTATCCGCCACCGTCCTCTCCGGTTTCGACGGTGTCGGTATTCCCAACTACGCCGTTAACGCCGCACCGCCAGACACGAACGGCGCAGTCGGCGCAACCCAGTATGTGCAATGGGTGAACGAAGCGTTCGCCGTGTTCGACAAGACGACCGGCGGCATGCTGCCCGGCTTTCCGAAGAACGGCAACACGATCTGGAGCGGCTTCGGCGGCCAGTGCGAGACCACGAACGACGGCGACCCGATTGTGAAATATGATCGCGCGGCCGGCCGCTGGGTGCTGACGCAGTTCGCCGTCACGACGACGCCCTATCGCCAGTGCATCGCCGTCTCGACCACGAGCGATGCCACCGGTAGTTATTATCGCTACGAGTTCACCTACGGCACACAGTTCAACGACTATCCGAAGGTCGGCGTCTGGCCCGACGCTTACTACGTGACCTATAACTTATTCAATAACGGCACGACGTTTAGTGGCGGGCAGGTTTGCGCGTGGGATCGCGCCAAGATGCTCGTGGGCGCAGCCGCCACGCAACAGTGCTTCAATCTCGGCACGAGCTTCGGCGGCTTGCTGCCCTCCGATTGGGACGGTGCGACCGCGCCGCCGGCTGGCGCGCCCAACTACGTGCTGAACTTCGGCAGCAACGCGCTCAATCTCTGGAAGTTCCACGTTGACTGGACGACCCCGGCCAACTCGAACATCGGCACGCGCATCAGTCTGCCGGTCAATGCCTTTACGACCGCGTGCAGCGGCGGCGCGTGCATCACGCAGCCCAGCACCACGCAGAAACTCGATTCGCTCGCCGACCGTTTGATGTACCGGCTTGCCTATCGCAACTTCGGCACGTATGGTGCGCTCGTCGTCAACCACGCGGTCAACGTCGGCGCGACCAGAAAGACGCAGCACTCCGGCGTGCGCTGGTACGAGATTCGGATCGACGGCAGCGGCACGCCGTCGGTCTACCAGCAGGGCACGTTCTCGCCTGACAGCAATCATCGCTGGATGGGCAGCGCGGCGATGGACAAGTTGGGCAACATCGGCATCGGCTACAGCATCTCCAGCAGCACCGTCCGCCCGTCTGTCTTCTTTACGGGCCGCAACGCGACCGACCCGCTCGGCACATTGCAGACCGAGACCTCGCTCCTCAGTGGCGTCGGCTCGCAACTGTCAAACCTGTCGCGCTGGGGCGACTACAGTAGTTTGACGCCCGACCCAACCGATGACTGTACCCTCTGGTACACGACCGAGTATCTCAAGACGAGCGGCACGTTCAACTGGAGCACGTGGATCGGTAAGGTCAAATTCACCAACTGCCAGTGACGCGAGGCGCGTCCGCAGTTGCCCGTTAACCGTTGTCAGCGGACGGGCGCGTGTTTATACGCACGCGCCCGTCCGTTGCTGCAACTGTTTACCCAAATACGTCTACGTCTTGTGTGGCGCAGCCCTTCTTGCCCAAACCCGACGAGCGCAATCCTTACCGCGTAGCGTGCTCGCTTAATTAACCCCGACACTGATCGAATATTACTATTTCGTTCAGTCGGCGCAATGCTCATCCCCCAATAACGAAAGCGATCCGCGCGGGTCGCTCCCTTGCAGACATTTCGCACACCCACCTTAAGGAGAAGTTATGAAGAAACTGTTCACGTTCGTTATTGTCCTTGCCCTCGCCGCCCTCGCGCT
>JANMAD010000546.1:0-10320 GCA_031359515.1 Acidobacteriota bacterium
GGACTACACGGGGCCGGCGCTTGAGCGCGTGTTCGGCACGTGCGGGCGGCTGCGCGAGTTGACCGTGTCGGGCATGACCGATTTGCAGATCGCCGCTGAGGCGTTGCGCGACGAAGGCTTCACGCATAAACAAATTCACGCGCGCCGCGCAGACATCAGCGCGCACTTTCTCATGGAACTCAAGCGCATCACGAGCGCCGCTGCCGCGCCGCCGTATCTGCCGCTCGCAGGCGCGCATGAAGTGTTAACGGCCGTTGCGGTGCATCCGCGTTACTGCTCGGCCTTGCTGACCGGTAACGTCGAGGCCGCGGCGTTTCTGAAATTGCGCGCCGTCGGTCTCGCAGACTTTTTCAGCTTACCCGGCGCTTACGGCGAAGATGCGCACGACCGGCGCGAACTGCCCGCGCTCGCCGCCGCGCGTATCAACCGACACCTCGGCGCACAACTCGCGCCCGCGCAGTTCATCGTCATCGGCGACACGCCCAACGACATCGCCTGCGCCCACCACTATGGCGCACGCGCCGTCGCCGTCGCCACCGGCCGCACTTACGCCGCACACGAGCTACAAGCACACAACCCCGATGCACTGCTCACCGATCTCACCGATACCGACGCAGTGCTGCGCGTACTCGCCGCGCTCTGATTTGGCCACTTATCGCAGTTTGCAATTGCGTGCGACTGTGTTTGCGGAAGCCCGCATTAAATAAGGGCGCGAGCGGCAGCACGCCCTTACTTCGTGCGGGCTTCCGCATTGGTCGCATAATTGACGAGGGGATGAGCATCAACCTGTTGTCAACCGACTGCTCGCCAAGTGTCGTACTTTTTCAGACTCTGAACGCTGCCCACTCGTCCAATATAATAACCGCGCTAAAGCGGTGTCATTATCAGTTAAGACAACCAGGGAGGAGAGACAATGAAATTGCAATGGACGAAACTTTTCGCCCCGGCAGCGCTCATCGCGGCGTTGCTCAGCCCGCTCGCGCTGCCGACGCAAGCGCAAACGTATCGGCATCATCCGCGCAGCATTAACGCGCGTGAGCGACGACAAGAGCGGCGCATACATCAGGGCGTGCGTAGCGGTGAACTAACCCGCCGTGAGGCCGGGCGACTGCAAGCACAACAGGCCCGGCTCAGAGTGAACGAAGCTTACGCGCGACGTTCGGGCGGCCGCTTCACGGCGCGAGAGCGCGCACGGATTCAGCGGCAGGAGAACAGGGCCGGCAGACGCATTTACCGGCAGAAGCACGACCGGCAGGATCGCAACTAACCTGTTAAGCAACTGACCAACGATGGTGCAGCGCCAGACTCTCCTCCGCGCTGCGCCATTCTCTTTTTTGTCTGTTCACGGCCGGTGAAAGCCGCGCTCGATGTCGCGGGTGGTTAGACGCAGGATGGCGGGGCGACCGTGTGGACAGGTAGTTGGTGAAGATGTGAGTAATAGCCGGTCGATCAGCCAACACATCTTCTCGTACGCGAGCGGCATGTTGACTTTGATGGCCGCGTGACAGGCGAGCGAGGCGGCAACGCGCTCGCGTAAAGTCTCGCGCGAACGACCGCGCCGTTCCGCATCCACGGCGTCGAGAACTTCGGCCAGCAGATTGCGCGCGGCGGGCGCGGGCAGATCGGCCGGCACGGCCTTGATCGCGACCGTACGCCCCGACAGGCGCATGAGGCTGAAGCCGTAAGCCTCCAACTCTTCCGCCGCCACGTCGAAGGCGGTGGCTTGCGCCGGCGTCAGGTCGAACGTCTCCGGCACGAGCAACTGCTGCGCGTCCGGCTCACGCGCCGCTTCGAGCGCGCGGTACTTGTCGAACAAGATGCGCTCGTGCGCCGCGTGCTGATCGATGAGCAACAAACCTTCGGCGTCCGTCGCGACGATATAACTTTCTTCGAGTTGATAGAGCGGCCGGATGTTGCGCGCGACCGACTCGACCGGCACGGCGCGCAAGGCCCCGGCGATAGAGTTGAGCGGCGGCAACGCGGGCGCAAGAGTTTGCGGCGCATCGGGCTGTGTCGCTTCGTGCGCGCCCGTTGCTGCGCCGCTTGTGCGCTCACGCGCGGACGCTTCCGCGTGGCGCGTGACCGCAGTCAACGCAGTATCGGACGGCGCGTCAAACTGCGCAGGTGAAAGCTGCGCTGCCGCTTGTGCGTCGTGCGCGTGCTGCCCGTTCTGTTCTCGTTGTAGCGGCGCGAGCGCGAACTTCTCGCTTGGCTGCGCGAAGCCAAACTCAATGGCTTCCTGCTGCGGCGTTGCGCTGGCACGTGGGGCAGTTGCCGCATTGCGCTCGTCCACCCCACCTAGCTCATTCGTTATAGACAGCGCATCGGTCGCCGCGAAGCGTGCGTCACGGGAATTAGCAGCGTTTGCGTCCGCGCGCGTAAAGCCGGCGCTCGCCATAGCTTCATCACTGGCGCGGCGCACGTAGCCGGCGGCGGCGAGCGCGGCACGGACGCTCTCGCGCACGATGTCGGCGACGGCCGCGGCGCGGCGGAAACGCACCTCGGTCTTCGCCGGATGCACGTTCACATCCACTTCTTCGAGCGGCACGTCGAGAAAGAGCAGCGCGGCCGGATAGACGCCGTGCGGCAGCACCGTGCGATAGCCTTCGGTCAGCGCGCGACTGATCAGCCGGTCGCGCACGAAGCGGCCGTTGACGAACAGATACTGCGCGTCGCGCGTCGTGCGCCGTTCGCGCGGCGCAGAGACGTAGCCGCGTGCCCGCGCGACGTTCATCAACCCACCATCCAATGCCAGTAGGCTGTCGAGAAACTCTGCGCCGAAGATTTGATAAGCGCGCTCGCGCAAATCGGCGGCGGGCGCGGTACGCAAAGTCTCGCGCCCGTTGTTCGTCAACACGAACGCGATCTCCGGGTGCGCCAGCGCATAATGCGTGACGAGATTCGTCAGGTGAAAACTCTCGGTCGCCTCCGAACGCAGAAATTTGCGCCGCGCAGGCATGTTGAAGAAGAGATCGCGCACGGTGAGGCTCGTGCCGCGTGGCCGCGCCGCCGGTTGCACGTCGCGCATGCGCCCGCCTTCGATGAGGACGCGCGTGCCTTCCGTCTCACCTTCCCTCTGCGTGAGCAATTCGACGCGCGCGACCGACGCGATGGAAGCGAGCGCTTCACCGCGAAAACCGAGCGTGCGAATACTGTTGAGGTCTTCCGCGCGATTGATCTTCGAAGTCGCATGGCGCTCGAAGGCGAGCAGCGCATCGTCGCGCGTCATCCCTTCGCCATCGTCGGCTACGCGCAACAGCCTGCGCCCGCCCGCCTCGACATCCACTTCGACGCGCCGCGCGCCCGCGTCAATCGCATTCTCGACCAACTCCTTCGCCACCGAAGCGGGCCGCTCCACCACCTCGCCCGCCGCGATCTGGTTGACGAGCTGATCGGATAAGACACGAATTTTTGACATGAGAAGCTGTTAGCTGTTAGCTGTTAGCTGTTAGCTGTCGGCCTTTTGTTTTTGGCTAACAGCTAATCGCTAACAGCTAACAGCTTCATAAATAAACTATCTGATGATCGACCGAGCTGAGATCGATGGCGTCGAAAATCCAGTCAATGCAATAACGCCCGTGGCGTGCGAGCAGACTGGTGATGTTGAGCCGCCGCTCCTGCAAAGTCTTGTCGGGATAGAGCGCAGTATAGGCGCGCTCAAGTTGGCGATGCGCGGCGCGGTCGCGCGCGAGTTGCGCGCGGTGGAAGCGCGTGCGCAGGCCCGCGAGTTGATGCTCGATCTTCTGTTCGCCTTTCGTGAGCGCGTCGGCGAGCGTCGGGTCGAAGTCGCGCAAGTTTGTGCGCAGGTCGGCCAGCGCATGACTGATCGTCGCTTCTGTTTGATCGAAAACCTTAGCCTGTGCCACACCGAGATGTTCTTCGACGACACGCGCTTCAACCGCATCGAGACCGGCAAAGAGGTCTGTGAGCGTGAGACCATAACGCTGGAGCGTGCGTGCGGTGCGCCGCTCGACGATGGTCAAACTGGCGCGATGCAAAATGGGCGTGGCGGGCCGCTCAAGCACGCGGTAGGCTTCGGCCGTCTGCGCGAAGTAGGCCACTTCGGCCGCGCCGCCGTAGTAGGCGACCGTCGGCAACAGATAATCCTGCACGACCGCGCGCAACGTGACGTTTGGGCTGAACACTTCCGGCTCGCGCGCGGCCCACGCGGCCAGTTCCGCCGTGGTGTAAGTGGCATCCGCCCGCGTGCCTTTCGCGCGATAACGGCCGTCGTCGGTGCGCGTGAGCGCGTGGCGTGCGCCGTCCAGATGCAGGAAGAGCGGGAAGGCGTCGGCGGTAGCGTGAACCTGCGCGTGATAGCCGGCGGCGATGAGCGCGTGGCTGCGCGCTTCGATGGCGGCGGCGATGTCGGGCGCACGCCGCGCGGCCTCTGCATAGAGCGGCGCGGCGAGTTGCTTCAAACGCGCATCGAGCGGGTCGAGCAGGATGAGACCGTAGCGCCCGGTGAGCGCGCTCATCATGCGCGCGAAGGCTGAGCCGTATGTGCGTCCGGGCGCGTAGGCATCGCGCACGAGCGCGGCAAGGTCTGATGTGAATTCGCTCGCGGGCAATACGTCGAGCAGTCGCTGGACGGCCGCGCTCGTGCGCTCGTCAAGCACGACGCGCCCGACGGGCGCGCCGTCAACGTGCAGCCCTTCGGGTAAACGAACACTAGCCAGACGGCCGTCGCACGCGATGACTTCGGCGGACTGCACTTCGGGCCAGTCGTGATCTTCGGCGGCCAGCCAGAAGACGGGCACTGCTTCCGTGCCGCGCTGCGTTAGACAACCGGCGAGTTTCACGGCCGAGAGCGCCTTATAGAGCGTGTAGAGCGGCCCCGTGAAGAGACCGACCTGTTGGCCGGAGACGATAGCCACGCAATCGTTCGCGCGCAGGCGCTTGATATTCTTGAGCGTCTCCGCGCCCGCGCCCCAGTCGGCGTTGAGCGCATTGAGCGCAGCACAAAGCGCTGTGCTATCCGTCTTGTGTGCGGCCAGAACTTCGGGCGCGCGGGCGGCCAGTTCGTGATGAAAGCGGACGGCGTTTGGATAGTAGTTGCTGAGCGCGGCGGGGTCTCGTAGATAATCGAGAAAGAGGCGCGATTGATGCGGGATGTGCGCGAAGGGCACAGGCTCAAGGCGCAGCCCCGTCTCTTCCGGGGTGCTGTAACAGGCGGCTTCGGGGGTACTCACACGTTTGCTCCTGCGCTAAGACTATCTGCCGCAACCGCTGATTCGGTCACGTCTGCATAACGTAGAGCATCGCGTAGGAGTTGCGCAATCTCGCGGCGCGCTTCTGCGGTCGGTGCTGGCAACGGCGCACGCACCTGCCCACCCGCGTAGCCGGCAAGATCGAGCGCGTGCTTCAGCCCACCGATGCCATAACGCGCGGTGACGGCGCGTGCGAGCGGCGCGAAGGCGCGTTGCAGCGTAAGCGCACGCGCGTGATCATTTGCTTTAACGGCGGTAAAGATATTGACGGCGAGTTGCGGCGTAACGCAGGCGGCGGCGAGTATCCCGCCGGTCGCGCCGGCCGCCAGTGCAGCGTAAAAGAGCGGGCCGTGGCCGGTCAGCACAGCGAAATCTGCGGGCGCGAGCCGCAGCGTCTCGGCGAAGTTGACGATGTCGGCGGAACTGTCTTTCACGCCGATGATGTTCTCATGCTGACTAAGTTGCGCGATTGTTTCGGGCGCAAGCGCGATGCCGATCAACTCCGGCATGCTGTAGAGCAGCACGGGCACGGGCGCGGCGGCGGCAATTGTCGCGTAGTATTCGACGAGCGCGGTCTGCGTCATAGCGGAACGATAGAAGTGCGGCGTGATGACCAGCGCCGCGTCCACGCCCGCGTCGGCCGCACGGCGCACTTCATTGATCGTATGCCGCGTGCTGTGCTGGCCCGCGCCCGCGATAAGCAGATGCGAAGCGGGCACGGCGGCGCGCGTCGCGGCCAACACCGCCGCATACTCGCGCTCGTCCAAATGCACGCGCTCGCCGGTCGAGCCGAGCGCGACATAGCCGCTCACGCCCGTCGCATGCCAACGCGCGAGATTGGCGCGCAAGGCAGCTTCGTCAAACTCTCCAGCTGCGTCAAACGGCGTGGGGAATGGCAGCAGCACGCCGCGCAGTTGCGGTATGAGCGAGCAAGCGGCGCGTATCGCTTGTTGTTCGTGATCGCTGTGTTGCTTCAAGGCACAGCATTATAACGAGCGGAGACGAAACGGCGCAACGCGCACGCCTGTCGCTTGGCGTGCGCGTTGCGCTGCATCGAGTGCGCGACTGAGACTTTGGTTTAGGCTTAGCCCTACGGTTTGGGCTGGCCGCCTTTGTCCTCAATGTTCTTGGTGTCCGATCTTTTGCGTAGCAGGTTCTTGATGCCGAACAGTGATTCGAGCAGGTCCTGCCAGAACGGCGCGCCGATGCTGAGCAGCATAGCGGTCAGCGACCAGCCGAGCAGCGTCCGCAAATCCTTCTTGCGCTCGTTCACCCAGTCGCCCTGATCGCGCCCGATGAATGAGTTGCCCCACGCTTTTGCATCAGTCAGCGTGAGTGGTTGAAAGCCCAAGCTCTCGTAAATCGCCACATTGGAGTCAACATCTTTGCGCGCCTGCTGCCCCGCTTGCTTGAGTTGCTCCGTGTTTGTGATGTCGGCGGGCGGTTGCGCCGGCGGTTGGGCGTTGCGCTGATCTATGAGTCTTTGCCCGATTACATCAGCTTGCGCTTGCAACGCCGGATTGCTGGCAATGCGCGTGTAGATGGTGAAGAAGTTCGCGTTCAGCAGCACGACGACGACGAAGCCGATAGCGACGGCGATGCTCTTCATGTGCCGGGTGTAACGCTCTTCAAAGCCCTGCATCACCGTGTCGTACCACACCTCGACTTCGTTGAGCCGGGCGCGCAAGTTGGCGAAGGCCACGCCGAACGCTTGCCCAAGCGCGGTGATGCGTTTGGCCACCGTGTCCAAAGCCGTCGCCAACTCCGTCAACGTGGTGACAGCGGCCTCCGTCTTGATGACTTGCGGATCGTTATCCACCGCTTGCGGGTCGCCGCCCGCCGGCACGCGCGCCGCCGCCGCCGTGCGCGCCGCCGTTGCCGCTGTCCGGGCTGCCGCCACATCCTGCCCGACCGTCTGTTGCACTTGCCCCAAAAGACCGAACACCTCGTCGAGTTTCACCTCACGCAGTTTGAGTAGGTCGCCGAAGATCGCCTTGGTGCGCAACGCGGTGGTATCGCCCTCGCGTAGCGCCGCCAGATCGCTCAGCAACGGCGAGAGCGTCGCGCGCAAAGCGGCGTAGTTCGCGCTGGCATCGCCCGTCAGCACTATCTTGTCGATCTCCACCAACGCCGCCTGTAGCTCGTCGAGTTTGGTCAGCAGCGTGGGAAACTGTGCGACGAAGCTGGGCGCGAGATCGGTCGCGCCGAGTTTGGCCAGCACTTTCAACACGTCGTTTTTGGCCACCGAGTCGAGCATCACGTTATTGAACAAGCTGACGCGCCCCAAGCGTTTGAACTCTGCGACCACATCTTGCACCAACCCATGGGGCGTAACGCCCGCGCCGGGCGCGGCCGGCGCGGGCGCTCGCCGCCAGAAGGCGATGCTTTGCCCGAAGCGTTTGACGGCCGCGCCGATGCCCGGCGCAGTGTCTATGTCGGGCGGCGCATTCAGCACGTTCTCGAACAAGTCTTCCAGCGAGTTCAAGATCGTGCGCGATTTGATCTTTAACAGTTTCTTGACGAACGTCTGGATAGACTGAACGATCAGACTTAGCACGAGCAGCACGACGACGATGGCGATCATGGTGCTCAGCATATTAAGATTTGGCATTACCGGTTCTCCTTTACGTTCAGCTCTGCAAGGCGCACAGAGCAGGGGGACGAAAGCTGGTTAGCCGACTCACTACGACGAACAAAGGTAATGAGGAGCGTGTGACGCGAAACGGACAGCCCGATAACTCGTTGCTGCGCGGTCTCTGATGTTGGTGCTTGACGGCGAGCGACTTAGCGCGGGTTGCGCCGACTGACACGGGCCGGAACAGGAATGTGAAAACGCGCGCACGATAGTCCACGCGGGCGAAACGTGTCAACAGTTTTGCCGCGCGCTTGCGCGTAGTCCCGCAACACGCCGGCCGGCGGCGTTGGTCTGGCGGCAGCAAGTGAGCAGAACGTAGCGAGTTGCCGTCGGGCGCAAGCTCGTGCGAGGATTGATTTGCAAATGATGAGTACAGACGGGACACAATTGGACTTGCTGATCGTCGGGGCCGGGCCGGCCGGGCTGTCGGCGGCGGCGGCGGCGGCGCGCGAAGGCTTGAACTATCTCGTGGTCGAGCAGGGACTGATCGCGGACACGATCTTTCACTATCCGGTCGGGCGCACGGTCTTCTCGACGCCGAACGAGTTGGAGTTGCGCCCCGACACTTTGCACCCGTGCCGCGAGAAACCGACGCGCGAAGAGTTGT
Organism: Acidobacteriota bacterium; assembly: GCA_031359515.1. Taxonomy (GTDB): domain Bacteria; phylum Acidobacteriota; class Blastocatellia; order Pyrinomonadales; family Pyrinomonadaceae; genus QHXQ01. The sequence continues at coordinate 8,453 of JANMAD010000546.1, forward strand.
TGTCGCATTACGTGCGCTTCGCGTTGGATGAAAAGTTGCGCCTCCACACGGAGGAAGCGGTGACGCGGATCGAGCGCGCCGGGCCGGACGCATTTCGCGTGCGGACGACGCGGGGCGAGTATCGCGCGGCGCGGGTGCTGGTCGCGTTCGGCGCGATGGCGCGCACGCGCCGCTTGGATGTGCCGGGCGAGGAGTTGCCGAAGGTGCAGCATCGCTTCGTCGAGCCGTACCCGTTTGTGCGCAAAGAGGTGCTAGTCGTCGGCGGCGGCAACTCCGCGGCCGAAGCCACGCTGTTCCTCGCGGACGAAGGCGCGCACACCACGCTCGCCATCTGGCGCACCGACTGGGAGAACCGCGACCCCAAGATGAACGCCATCAAGCACTGGGTACGCGCCCCGCTCGAAGCCCACATCGCGGCGGGCCGCCTGCGCGTCGTCCTGTTCAAAGAGATCACCGAGATCACCAACCGCGCCGTGTGCCTCACACAAGATGACAGCGCGCCGCTTGAGCTACCCAACGACGCCGTCTTCGTCCTCATTGGCAACGAAGCCGACTTCACCCTCCTGCGCGACATCGGCGTCGAGATCAAACCCGCCGGTCTAACGCAAGTGCCCGCCTACGACCCCGATACCTTCGAGACCAACGTCCCCGGACTCTACGTCGCCGGCCACTTCACCTACGCCCGCCACATCAAACAAGCCATCGCCGTTCCCCGCCGCATCGTCCCGCTCATTGCACAGAGCCTGCGCGCCGCTGTCTGACGTATAAACGAGCCACAATCCGCAAACCGAACTTCCGTCGGTTGGCAGTTCAATTTTGCGGCTGACCAAAGTCCCTGAATTTTTTCGGCGGCATGATGAAATGTTTTGCCGTTCACCAGCATAACAATTTAGAGAGGCAGTAAAGAATTGTCCCCAGCCTACAGTACGATTAATTACAAGTAATGGGTGAGCCGCAAAATAAATATTGCAAAATTTATAGCAAGCTGGTATTAACGCTCGCGCTCTACGGGGCTTCTCGCTTTGCCGCTGGTTTATACAAATCTCAAACCCGTATAAGCCTTAACCATAATCTCTTGCGGGCTTGGAACTGAGTTGCTCTGTGCCTTCCTCAGTCCTCCCAATTTACTTAGCCTACAATCACGATGGAGAGGTTGCAATGAAAACGATTCAACTCGTCCTTTTGCTTTGCATTGTTGTTTTTGCGGCAGGGTGTCCCAAATACAAACCTTCAGTAAACTTCAAGAATAAGAGTAGCTTTGTCGGTAAAGTTAATGAACATATCGAAGCTAAACAAGTGGAATACCTACGTGTTCTAGGTAGTGATCCGGCCAAAGCTAGGACAATAAGGAACGAGCTTATCGAAGATGCCTTACCCTATATTGATGATGGTTATACGGATTTCATCACTGACATTGAAGCCGGGCGCGACAGAACCAATTTTATAGCCGATGTAGTTGAATTGGGGGCCTCGTCCGCCGTGGGCATCATAAAAGGCTCTCAGCGATCCATTCAAATTGTCGGTATCGCGCTGACGGCTTTCAGAGGCGGGCGTAGATCAGCCGACCTCAATTTTTATAAAGAGCAAACCACCCCGATCTTGATAAATAAGATGGATGGTAACCGCGCCAAAGTGCGTGCGACCATCTTGACTAGAGAAAAAGAAGGTGTAGATACCTATCCGATAGGAGCAGCAATCTCGGATATTGTTGCCTACTATAACGCAGGCACGTTGGTTCGGGCCTTTACCGAATTGCAAAAAGATACGGCTGTTCAGACTAAACAGTCGGAAGATAATTTACAGTTGCTTAAAGGAGTATCTTTAACTCCAGAGGCCACCCCGGAGTTTCGCAATCTTTCCGTCTCCGC
>JANMAD010000570.1:0-6904 GCA_031359515.1 Acidobacteriota bacterium
TCGACTTCCATGCGCGCCCCGGTTATAAGCCGCGAAATCGCACCGAGGCGGCCGTGGCCAAACTGATCGGCGTGGCGTGGATCGATCCGGCCGATAAACAGATCATGCGACTTGATGCGCGCTTCCCCGAAGGCTTTAAGATCGGCGGCGGCTTGGTCGCCTCGCTCCGACCCGGCTCGGCTTTCATGTTCGAGCAGACGCGCATCGCCGATGGTGTCTGGCTGCCGCATCTGTCGCAGATCAACATGGCCGTCAAGGTCTTCCTCGTTGCCGGTATCAACCGCAACACCACCCGCGAGTACAGCAACTACAAACGATTCACAACCAACGTCGGCGACGCAACTGTGGCCGTGCCGACGCCAACCCCGCCCCAACAATGAAGGATTTACAGTAATGAAATCGCATTCCCTCGTAAGCTCACGCATCTTCGCCGCGAAGATGTCGTCGCAACCCGTGCGTTCGTGGATCACATTGACCTGTAGCGCGCTCCTCGTCTGTCTTGTCGCCGCACTTGCGCACGGACAGCAGCCCAGCCCGACGGTGGCGACAGCACAGCCGATGGCAGCGAGCAACGCGCCCACAGCGAATGATGCGACCACGCCTGACATCCCCGCGTTCATCCGCGCGGTTGCACAGAGCGAGCACGCGATGCAACCGCGCCGGTTCGAGTACACGTGGACGACGAAAATCACTGACCGCGAGGTGAACAAGCGTGGCGAGGTGACGAAAGAGACGGTTAAAGTTTACGAAGTCTATCCGGTGAAGGGCGAGTTCGTGCGTAAACTCGTGAGCGAGAATGGCGTGCCCGTGTCGCCGGAGAAGGCGGACGAGCAACTCAAGCGTGCGGTGGCGAAGTTAGAGAAGGCCGAGCGCGTGGAGCAGAAACAGGCTGACGGCATCATGCCACCGCCGCTTGCGCCGGCCGATCCGTCGGGCATCCCGTCCTTCGGTTTCACCAACGGCTTCAAGTTTAGAGATGGGTTCAGCACCGGCGAGTTTTACTTCACGCCCGCGCGCATCATGCGTGCGGCCGAGTTCGTTAATCCGCGCCGCGAGCGTCTGCGTGAGCGCGATGTGCTTGTCCTGGACTTTCACCCGCGCGCCGATTTTCAACCCGCAAACGAGCAACAAAGACCATACGCCAAACTCGCCGGCCGTATCTGGCTTGATGTCGTTGATAAAACGGTGGCGCGGCTGGAAGCGTGGCCCCTTGCGTCGGCTGTTATTGCCGACAATAAGTCAGGCATGGTGCGGCCGGTTGAACCGGCCATCGTCTACGAAGAGACGCGCTTGCCCGACGGCATGTGGCTGGAAAGTCTCGTGCGCATCAACACCACCGGCAACAAGCCCGTCTTCAACGGCGTGGACGTGAACACGACGAAAGAGGCGAGCGACTTCAAACGCTTCGAGACGAACGCGGGCGACGCGAAAGTTGAAACGGCCAAGCCGCCGCAACTGTAACGCGCATCTGAAAGTTGAGCTAGAATCGTTTGCGGAACGGCAGCGCATGATTGTTGTGAATAATATGAGCGACATCGTTGTGATCGGGGGCGGGTTTGCCGGCGTCGAGGCGGCGTGGCAGGCGGCGGAGGCGGGCGCACGTGTGCGGCTCTACGAGATGCGGCCCGTGCGCCAGACGCCCGCCCACCACACGGACAAGTTGGCGGAGATTGTCTGCTCGAATTCGCTCAAGTCGGATGAGCCGGGCACTGCGCCGTACTTGTTGAAAGAAGAGTTGCGGCGCGGCGGTTCGCTCGTGCTGGCGGTTGCGGCCAAGACGCGCGTGCCGGCGGGCGCGGCGCTCGCGGTTGATCGCCAACGCTTCGCGCAGTTGATTACTGAACGCATTGAGGCGCATCCGAACATCACGGTCGTGCGCGAAGAGTTGACGCATGTGCCTGCGGACGCCATCACGATCATCGCCGCCGGCCCGCTCTGCTCGGATGCGCTCGCGGAAGAGATCAAACGTTTGACGGGCGATGATCAGCTTTACTTTTATGACGCGATTGCGCCCATCGTCGCTGCCGATTCGATTGATCATACCGTCGCTTATCGCGCCGCGCGTTATGACAAAGGCGGTGATGATTATTTGAACTGTCCGTTCGACGAGGGACAGTACCGGCGTTTCTACGAAGCATTGACCACGGCCAACAGCGTGCCGTTGCAGAGGTTCGAGGAGACGCGCTGGTTCGAGGCGTGTCTGCCGATTGAAGAACTGGCACGGCGCGGCTACGACACGTTGCGCTACGGGCCGATGAAGCCGGTGGGTCTGCGCCATCCTAGCACCGGGCGCGAAGCGTTCGCCGTCGTGCAACTGCGGCAAGAGAACTTGATGGCCGACGCCTACAACCTCGTCGGCTTTCAAAATCATCTACGCTATGGCGAGCAGGCGCGCGTGCTGCGTTTGATTCCCGGTTTAGAGCGGGCGGAATTCTTGCAATACGGCCAGATTCATCGTAATACTTATATCAGAGCGCCGCGCGTGCTCGCCCCGACCATGCAGATGCGCGCCCAACCTGAAGTCTTCTTTGCCGGACAGATTAGCGGTGTCGAAGGTTACGTCGAATCGGTGGCGACGGGCTGGCTGGCCGGGCTTAACGCGGCGCGCATGATTGCCGGCCGCGAGTTGCTAACCGCGCCGCCCGCGACCGCGATTGGCGCGCTGGCGCGTTACGTCTCCACCGCGCAGACGGACAACTACCAGCCGGTCAACATCACCTTCGCGTTGCTTGAACCGCTCGCCGAAACGGAGCGCAAGCGTCTGCGCCAGAAACGCGCACGGCACGAGTATCAAGTGACGCTGGCCTTGAAGGCATGGGACGACTGGCTGCGGGTCATTGAACAAGACGCAACCGCATCGCTCGGCGCAACCAATTGAAGTGCTGATGAAAGTAATGAGACCACGAAAGCACACGAGATTACACGAGCCGGCGCGTAGCCGGCGGCAGCTTTCTCTTCGTGGCTCTGCGTGCGCTTTCGCGGTACATGCCCTGTTAATTTTGCTCTTGCTCGCGCCCGGTTTGCTCATGGCGCAATCGGGGCGCAAACGACCCGCCCCTACGCCTACGCCGCAGACGCCGAATACGCAGCGTCCGCGCCGCACCAACACGACACCGCCCAAGCCTTCGGCAACCGATCTGCCCGGTCAACCCGCCACGCCCGACGAGCCGCGCGGCGTGCCGACCCCGACGCCCACGCCCGTGCTGATGACGACGAGCGATCCTGCGACCGGGCAAGCGGTCGAGATCGATCCGGACGAAGTTATTCGCGTCAACTCGAATCTCGTGCCGATCCCCGCATCAGTCATAGACGATCTGGGCCGCGCCGTGATTGATCTGGAAGTTAAAGATTTCGAGTTGCGCGTGGACGGGCAAGTGCGGCCCATCGGCGATGTGAGTCGCGCCGAGACGCCCGTGCGGCTCGCGCTCCTGTTCGACAACAGCTACTCCTTGCGCTCTGCCCGCGAGCTTGAGAAGCAATCGGCCATGCGGTTCTTTCGCACGGTCATACGTCCCGTCGATCAGGCCGCGATCTATTCGGTCTCGACCGAGCCGATTCTGGAACAAACCATGACGGGCGATGTCAGCAAACTCGTCCGCGTCATCGAACGCTATGGTGAGCCGGAGGGCGCGACCGCCTTGCTCGATACCATCGTGCAAGCGGCCGATTACCTACGCCCGCAGACCGGCCGCAAAGTGATCGTCATCGTCTCGGACGGCGTGGACACGGTCAGCAACACCGACTTCGCCGAGACCGTCCGGCGCGTGCAGGCGGCCGACTGTCAGGTTTATGCCGTGCAGAACAACATCAGCGAGAACACTAATCTGCGTGACCTGACGGCCGAGAGTCGTTTGCGTGAACTGACGACGCAGACGGGCGGCGCGGTCTTAGCGCCGAAGACGACCAGCGATCTGCCGGCCGCGTTCGCGCAAATCTCCGCCGACCTCGCACAGCAGTACGTGCTCAGCTATTACCCGGCAGACGACCGCCGCGACAGCCACTACCGCGTCATCTCGCTACGCATCAAGACGCGCACCAACGCGCGTGTGCGCGCACGACGCGGCTATTATCCGCGCCGGAACGAACAAGCGGACGCGCAGTCGCGCTACACCTACAACCCGAACGCGCCCGAACTGAGCGCCGCGCCAACGAACGATGCGCCGCTGGACAACGCACAGGCGGCGGCGTCCGCGCAGATGAAGCCGAGCGCGCCCGCCGTCGGGCCGTCTTACGGCAGCAAGAATCTGAATCCGGATGGCGACGACGCGCCGGCACGCCGGGCCGTATCGCAGTTGAACGTCGGCTTGACGCCGCAGCGCGATGTCGCCAACGCGCCCGCCGCGCCTGAACAGCCGCCGGAGAAACTGATCGAGATCGCTTCGATCTCAACGCCGTCTGCGTCGCCGGCCGCGGCAACTCCGTCGCCCGCCAAATCATCGGCGGTGACGGCCGAGCCGACCACGACAGCAACGCCCGAACCGACGCCCGCGCCCGTTACCACCAACGAAACCAAAACAACAGAACCGAAACCGACCACGCCCGCGCCACAGCCGTCGCCAAGCGCCGCGCCTGTCGCCGCGCAGCCGCCGCAACCCGTCCCCGGCGGCGTGCTCAACGGGCGTGCGCGCAAGCTGCCGAAGCCGCTCTATCCGGAGACGGCTTTACGCATGCGCGTCTCCGGCACGGTCAATATCGCGGTGACGGTTGACGAGAATGGTAAAGTGATCACGGCCCGCGCCGTCAGCGGGCACATGATGCTGCGCGAGGCGGCGCTCAGCGCAGCCCGTCAAGCTGTCTTCACGCCCACCCTCCTGCACGACAAACCCGTGCAGGTCACGGGCATGATCGTTTACACTTTTAGTCTGTAAGGACTGGATTGATGAATGCGGCGTGATGAATGATGAATGAAAGACAGTTTCAATTCATCATTCAGCATTTAAGGCATTATGGAGCAACTACTCACACAGTTCTTCGAGCATCTACGCTACGAGCGCAACGTGAGCGAGCATACGCTGCGCAACTACCGGATCGATCTGGGTCAGTTCTACGATCATCTTGCGCCCGCCGATGCGCAGACCGGCGCGCGGCGCGAGTTCGACATCAAGCAGATCGATCACATCACGATCCGCGAATGGCTCTCGCAACTCCACGCCGCGCAAAAGCAGAAGACATCAATTGCGCGCAAACTCGCCGCCTTGCGCACTTTCTTTCAGTTCCTGTTGCGTGAGGGCATCGTCGAGATGAACGCGGCGAAACTGGTCGCCACGCCGCGGCTGGAGAAGAAACTACCCAACCATCTGTCGCTCGAAGAAACTGTCCGCTTCATTGAGACGCCCGACATCGAGACGGATTTGGGCAAGCGCGACCGCGCGATTCTGGAGATGCTTTATGGCACGGGTATGCGCGTCTCCGAGTTGGTCAAGCTCGATCTGCGCGATATAGATTTTGAGAACAAGATGGCGCGCGTGATGGGTAAGCGCCGTAAGCCGCGCGTCGTGCCGTTCGGCGAACCGGCTAAGCATGCGCTCTTGCACTACTACACTGTGCGTAGCGGCCTCCTGCAAAACGCGCCGCTCGCCGAGCGCGCGACACAGGCCGTCTTTCTCAACTATCAAGGCACGCGCATCACCACGCGCTCGGTCGGGCGCATGGTGGACAAGTACATCTTGATCTGCGCCGGCATACACAACATCAGCCCGCATAGCTTACGCCACTCTTTCGCCACCCACCTGCTCGACAACGGCGCAGACCTACGCCACATACAGGAGTTGCTCGGGCACGCGCGCATCTCCACCACGCAAATCTACACGCACGTCTCAATGGAAAAATTGATCGAGGTTTACGATAGGACGCACCCGAAAGCATAAAAGCAGTGACGAGTGACAAGTAACAAGTTGTGACTTGAACCATGAGTTGGCGGTAACGGCCACTTGATGCTTCCATTTCTGCACCGCCACTTGATGCTTCCAGTAAGTATAGAGTGATCGCTTGTTGCTACATGCTGATGCCGAGTTCGCGCTTCGCTTCACGGTACACAGTTCGCCCTTCTTCATGGCCCATGAAGTAAGGCGCGGACAACGCACTTTCGACACGACACTGCGAGGGGTAGATGCCTGCGGCGTGCAGCCGTGCCACCACTTGCCTGATTTCCTGATAGGCCGCCGCTCTTTTCGCCGCCGCGCGGCGGGCCAGATCTTCGAGCCGCCGTGCCGCGAGTCGTTGGCACAGTGCAGGCTCGTGTCGGTAAAGGCTGGTGATGCAGCGGTGGGTCCGGCGGGCGAGCTGCCGGACTGAGGGCGGCGGCTCTTCCGTCAGGGCGGCTTCGAGCACAGCGCGCATTTTCAGCGTCGCCGCGCGCCGAAAGTCCCGGTAGCGCACGACGATGGCATGACACAGTTCTCGATGTTGATACTTCAACGTTCCCTCCGCTCTGATGCCCAACCGCAGTTGCACTGTCCTGAACGGCGGCGGCGGCTCTTCCGTGAGCGCCGCCTGCAAGCTGGCTTTCGTCTCTGCGGCTTTCTCTCGCAAGTAGGTCGCGCGCCGCTCTCGCAGCGCTCGATAAAGATCGGGAGCGCGGTACTTGAGCGTGGCCGCATACTTATAGCCGAGCCGTTCGGCGAGTGTTTGCAACGCAAGCGCAGGCGTCTCCCGTAACGCGGCTTGTAAGGCCGCTCGCAAAGCATGGTCGTCATACAGGCGGACTCGGTGGAAAGACGAAGTCTCCCGCACCGCCCGGTGTCGGGCACAGATCGCCCGGCAGAGGTCAGGGTAGAGGCCATACAACAGCATCGCTCGCTTGTAACCAAGGCGGCCCGCGAGTTCGTCGAGCGAGGGACACGCCGGGTCTGTCAGCGCCGCCTTCAGGAAGCTTTCGACCCCAGCTCTCCTGGGCGGCAAGTAG
>JANMAD010000589.1:0-5134 GCA_031359515.1 Acidobacteriota bacterium
TCTCCGCGCCCGCGCGCTTTTCTCTGCTCCAAATAATGTTGCTACCTGCGCTTAGTCCGTTGGTACGGCGACGATAGCGATGTGCTGTTTGTCCGCGCGCTTAATCATTTCCTCACGATCAAAGATCAATGTCTTGCCGGCGGTGAGGCAGAGACAGGTTGCGCCGGCCGCGCTCATCGTTTCAATGGTAGGCACGCCGACGACCGGCACGTCGAAGCGCATGTCCTGATCGGGCTTGGCGAGTTTGACGACCGTGAGCCTGCCGCGCGCGAGTTCGCCCGCGCGTTTGATCGTGGCATCCGTGCCTTCCATCGCTTCGATAGCGACGCACGCGCGGGCGCGCACGACGATGGTCTGCCCCAGATCGAGCCGCGCGATCTCGCGCGCGACTTCAAGCCCGTACTCGATGTCGCCGCGCTCGCGCTCGTCCGGCGCGCGGCGCGTGAGCGTGCCCGGTGCGGGCAGATGGTCTTGCAGGAAGTAGGTCGAGTCGATCAGTTCGATGCCTTCTTTGGCCAGCTCTGCCGCGACGCCGCCGATGAGCGCGTCCGTGTTGCGGCGCGGTAGGCTCATCAGCAGTTTGAGCATGCGCACGTCGGGCAGCGCGCCGCTAAAAATCTGCACGTGCTTCACCTGCCCCGCCATGATCGCGCGCTCCACGCCTTCGCGCTTGAAGAAGCGGATCATCTTGCCCAACTGGCCGATGCCGACCCACGTCAGCTTGTCGGCCACTTGCTCGATGCGCGAGTCGGTCTCTTCCTTAATCGCTGCCACCGCCAACGACACGCCCGCCCGCCGCGCCCCTTCAAGCACGAGAAATGGAAACTGTCCGTTGCCTGCGATGAGACCGTAACGCATGAGTATTAGCTCACGAACTGCTCTTGCTGCCGCGTTAGCGGCGCGATGATTTTAGCCGTGCGTTTTAACGCACGGTAGCATAAGCCGAGATAAGTTTCGTCGCGTTAGCGACGGCTGAACATTCATTGTCGCGGCGCATTCATGCGTCGCTAACGCGACGCGCATTTACCGGCTCGGCGGCCCGGCGTTGAAACGCCGGGCTAAATTCATCGTGCCGCTAATGCGGCGCATGGCCGCACAGGCTGCACATTATTTTGTCACGCCGCGTTGCGAGGTCTCAATGAAGTGGACGAGTTCCGCAACTTCGGGCGAGTCTTGTAGCTCTGCACGGATGCGCTCAATGGCCTGCGTGGTGTTGAGTTTGGAGGTGAGCAGGAGGCGGAAGGCGTGGTGCAGGGCGTCAATCGTCGTGGGCGGGTAGTTGCGCCGCTTCATGCCGGTGGTGTTGAGACCGTAGCACTGCGCATGATTGCCGACCGTGAGCGCGTAGGGCAGCGCATCTTTCACGACGACCGAATAACCGCCGACGTAAGCCTCGCGCCCGACGCGGCAGAACTGATGCACACCCGAATACGCGCCGATGTTCGCCCCATCTTCGACGACGACGTGGCCCGCAAGCGTGGCTGCGTTGGCCATGATGACGTGGTCGCCGACGAGACAGTCGTGCGCAATGTGCGCCTGCGCCATGATGAGGCAGTCGTCGCCGACGCTGGTGAGCATGCCGCCGCCGGTCGTGCCGCGATGGATGGTGACGAACTCGCGGATGTGGTTGCGCCGCCCGACGCGCGTCTCGGCCGGCTCGCCTCTGTATTTCAAATCCTGCGGCGCAAGCCCGATGGAGACGAAGGGGAAGACGTGTGTTTCGTCGCCGATGCGGGAGTGCCCGTCAATGACGCAGTGCGCGTCGAGGCGCACGCCGTCGCCTAAAGTGACCTCGTCGCCGATGATCGCGTATGGGCCGATGTGGCAGTCGTGCCCGATCTGGGCCTTGGGGCTGACGATGGCGGACGGGTGTATGAAACTCATTGGAGGGCAGTGCGGTCGGCGACGGCACTCATGATCTCGGCTTCGGCGACGAGTTTGCCATCAACCTTTGCCTCGCCGCGCATGCGCTGGATGCGCGAGCCGATGCGGAGCGCCGTAACTTCAAGCATGAGCGTGTCGCCCGGCACGACGGGCTGGCGGAAGCGTGCTTCGCGGATGCCGGTGAACAACACCAACTTCTGCTCGCGATCTTCAATCTCACGCAGGGCCAAGATCGCGCCGACCTGCGCGAGCGCCTCGACTACCAGCACGCCGGGCATGACGGGCGCGCCCGGAAAATGGCCTTGAAAGAACGGCTCGTTGATCGTCACTTGCTTGACGCCGACGATCCGCGTGCGCGGCACAAGCTCGACGATGCGGTCAACGAGCAGGAAGGGAAAGCGGTGCGGCAGGAGTTCCTGTATGGCGCGGGCGTCGAGCAATGTATCCATAAACAATAGGCAGTAAGCAGTAGGCAGCAGGCAGTGAAAAGCAGTTTGTCTTAACTGCCTACCGCCTACTGCCTACTGCCTACTGTTGAGTGCTTACGGGCGGCCGCTGGTCGGCGCGGCGGCGGCGGCCGTCGCCGGATGCGTCCGGTTGTACTCGGTGATGAATTCCTTGGTGATGTCCACGCTATCGGCGGCAAAAATCACCGGGCTATGATTGCGATTCAGGTCGATGATCAGCGAGATGCCGCGCGCCTGCGCGAACCCTTGCAGCGCGGTGTACACGTCCTGCTGCAATGGGTCGAGCACATCACCCATCCGCTTCTGGTAAGCGACCTGTGCGTCCTCGGCCTTACGCTTGATCTGGAGTTGCAACTGCTCGGCCTGATCCGTCTGCTGCGCCGTCACCTTCGGGTCTTGCACGGCTGACTTCTTCTGAATGTCGGCGGTGAGCGTATTGTAGCGCTCTTGCATGCCCTGCAACTCGGTGCGTTGCGGCTGGAACTGCGCCTCAACCTGCTTGACGGCGTTGACGACGCGGCCGATACCGGCCTTGTCATCGCTGAACGCGCCGGTATCAATGACGGCGATTCTAATCGTGCCGGTCGCGGCGGGCTGGGGCGCACCGCCGGCGGGGGCCGGGCGCGTCGGCGTCTGCGCCTGCGCTGAGATAATCGTGAGCGCCGCAAACACGACGGCGGCGATGGTATAGCGAACTGGTCTCATATTCTTCCTCGTACTGCTCCTTACAGTTTAAAAAAGGGTGACGCGCCGTTAGATGCGAAATGTCGCCCCGCGTTAGCCCCATAGTGTAGCGCGAAATGGCCAAAAAGTCCGCCCGCTTGCGCAGAGGGCTAGAAGGTGCGGCCGACGCTGAAGCGGAACACGCTCCGCTTTTCATTGAAGAAGAGCGGCACGCTCGTGTTCACCCCTGTCCGCGCGTTCGGGTTGAATGCGTAGATCAGACGGAATGGCACGTTGAGCACAGGCAGTTGCACGCGCAACTCCGCGCCCAGGCTCGAACGTATGTCAGTCAGTTTGTTGAACACGCTCTGCGACAGCCGCACCGCCGTATTGCTCTGCGCCTCGCCGCGCAAAAAGACTTGATAGAAGCCGAACGGCAACAGCGTGGTCGGGTCGGACGGGCCGACCCGCACGGCGTTGTTGAACTCTTCGATAGTAACCAGCCGCGTATCGCGCGCGATCAAGCCGCCGGAGACCGGCGAGACCGCCAGCACCGAATTCTCCCGGCACGCCGCCAGTGTGTTCAGGCTGATCGACACGAGTTGCGGGCCGCCGATGGTGTTGCCGCAGACCACAGAGCCGAGGCTTTGCAAGAAGCGCGGGTCGGTGACGAACTGGGTCGAGAAGACTTGGTCGCGCCCTTTCCGCAGATTGAAGGCCGAGCCGATGTCGGCGAAGGCCGCCGCACTCACCGTCGTGCCGAAGATCGGGATGCGGTACTCAAAGTTGCCGAGCAGTTGCGTGTCCGCGCCGACCGACTGGAAGCCGCGCGAGAGCATGCGCGAGTTCGCGCCGGTCGTGCCCGTGAACGTGCCTAGCGCGGCGAACTGATCGAGACCCGGCACCGCGACCGGCGTGCCCGTGCCGTTCTCCGTCACGACGACGTTGCGCGAGGTGACAAATGTTTCAAGCGGCACGATGGGCGCGATGGAGCGCACGTTATAGCCGCGAATGGTGAACTCGTCGCCGAGGAAGAAACGCTCGTAGACCGGCACGCCGCCAATGAAGGCGAGCGAGTTGTTCTGCGCCGCGCGCACCTTGGAACTGGTGGCGACGCTGCCGACCGTGCCTGCGATCAGCCGGAAGCCGAAGACTTCAGGGATGAGCGCACGCTTGCGGCGTACGGGGAAGAACCGTTGATACGAGACGGTCGGCTCGTAGGTGCGCACGTCGCCGCCAAGCCCGGCAAAGGCGAGCGAGACGGCCAGTTGTTGCCCGTTGACGGCGTCCACGCCGCGTATGTCGCGTGTGTCGTAGACGAAGCTCGGCGTGACGCGGCTCGTCAGAATGTTCGGCTGCCGATAGATGACCGGGATGAAATTCGTGTTATTGGGATCACTATTGACCGCCGGGTCTTTCACGCTCGTGCGCGAGAGCGTGTAGCTGAGACCGACGCGCGACGCGAGATTGAACGGCGTCTTGCGGCGAAACTCCGAGAGCAAGGCCGACGCGAACAGGCTGCCGCCGGTCGAGGTCTGCGTGAATAGGTTCGCTTCGCTCGTGTTCAGGAAGTCGATCTGGCTGCCGAACGCGCCGTTCAAGGCCGCTTGATTCTGCGACAGGAACGTGCCCTCGCCGAAATATTTGAGCGACTGTGAATAGAGCGAGAAGCCGGCCGAGATTTGCCGGTTCTTCACGTATGGCTCGGTGAACGAGAAGACGAACGAACGCTGCCGGTTGCCGGCCGCCAAATTGAACGAGAGCGATTCGCCGCGCCCGAACAGATTGTTGGTCGAATATTCCAGCCCGAAGAACGAGCCGCCGATGCCGGACAAACCGCCGTTGAACGAGATCTGCTGGCGACCACGCTCGGCTACCTTGACCGTCACGTCCACCATGCCGTTCTCTTCGTCCTGCTTAAAGTCAACATCCTTGTCCTTGTCCACCGGATCGAAGAAGCCGAGTTGATTCAAGCGCAGGACGGAGAATTCGAGATAACGCTGGTTATAGATGTCGCCTTCGTTCAAGACCACTTCGCGGCGCAGCACGTAGTCGCGCGTGAAAGTGTTGCCGGTGAACTCCAGCCGGCGCAGCGTGAACTGTTTGCCCTCGTCAATCGC
>JANMAD010000541.1:0-13232 GCA_031359515.1 Acidobacteriota bacterium
GCGCGGCGTGATGAAGAATAACAGCTCACTCGTTTGGCGCGTCGTGTTCTTGCGTTTAAAGAGATTACCGATAACAGGGATACCAGAGATGCCGGGCGTGCGGGTTTGCGTCTCGCCTTCGTTGTCCGCGAGCACACCGCCGACGACCGTCGTACCACCATCCGGCACCAGCACTTCGGTCTGCATGCGCTGTGTGTCAATGCCGGGCGTGCCAAGCGAATTCGTCAAGCTCTGGTTGACGCTATTGTTCTCTGCGACGACGCGCAGGATAACTGTGCCCGCGTCCGTGATCTGCGGCGTGATTGAAAGACGCAACGGCACAGAGATGAAGGTGGTGGTGAAGATGACCGCGCCGTTTTGCGCCCCGCCGCTCTGCGGCGACACGACCGGGATCTGCGACCCCGACTCGATCTGCGCCGGCCGATTGTTAAGCGCCGTCACGCGCGGCGTGGCGACGATCTTCGCCTGCCCTTTGGCCTCGGCGGCGGTAATGAGCGCGCTGATCTGGGCTGTGCCGAAGATGCCTGTCGTCAGGCCGATCACCGTGCTGGCTGCGTTCGCGCCGAGACTCCGCGTGGGTTCGAGACCGATGCCGACCGGGATGCCGCCGGGGCGGAAGCCGGTCGTGTTCTGCCCCGTGCCCCCCGCTCCTGTCGAAAGCGGACTGCCCGGTACAGTAGCCAAGGATGCGCCCTGCCCGCGACTGCCCAGCGAGAGCGCTGAGAGTTGGACACCGAGGTCGCGGCTGAAATTGCGGTTGGCAATAACTATGCGGGCCTCGATTTCCACTTGCGGCTCAGGCTGATCAAGCAGCCCGACGAGTTGGCGGATGGCGTCTATATTGTCGCGCACATCCGTGATGATCAGTGTGTTGCTGCGCCCGTCAACTTCAACGCTGCCGCGCTTGGACAAACGCCGCGAGATGATCGGCAGGATGCCTTGATCGCCGCTCTTGCCGGTTGCGTCGCCGCCTGATCCACCCGAAAAGCTTGAGTTGCTTGAACCCCCCGCGAAGCCGCCGGTCGAGCCTGCCGCTTGCGCCAGCGTGCCGACCGCACGCGCGTAATTCAAACGGATAAACTCGGTCACGAGCGGCGCGGCGTTCAGTCGTCCCTCTTGAATCGTAGCCTGCGCCGCCGATTCTTCGGTCAACACTTCGACCGTGGCGACGCGCAAGATATTGCCTTCGACCGCGATGCCGAGCCGGTTGGCGCGCAGGATCGCATCGAGCGCGGTGTTCCACGGCACGTCCGTGACGTTGACCGTGACGGGCACTGCGCCGACCGACTTATCAATGATGAAGTTCACCCCGTACTGCTCGGTGACATAATTGAGTATGTCGCGCACGTCGGCGTTGACCACGTTCAGATTGATCGGCTCGCCGACGAAGCCGTACTCGCCATAGCGTTTGCCCTGATCAGCCTGTTGCACGGTCGCGGGATTGCGCGGCGTTGTCTGCGTCATGCCCGGTGTCGGGCGCGGGGTCGGCTGCTGCTGCACGGCGGCGCTGGCGTTCATCTCGCTCAGCACGGCCGACGGCGTTGCGCCGTTTGCTTCCGCCGTTAATTCCAGCACAAGGTCGCTGCCGCTCAAATATGTGCGCTCGCGCACGGGCGCGAGCAACGTCACACTCAGACGCGCGAGCGGCTGGCCGTTCGCGCCATTGGCGCATAACACATTAACAGCCGAAGCGAGCGGCGATGTGACGGTATAAGTCGGCGCGAGGCGCGTGGCGTCTGCGCCCTGTAGTTCAACCGTGAGCGAGCGCGCATCCGCCTGCCGCACACTATAGGCGAGCGGCGCGGAGCCGGCGATCTGTATGCGCGTGATCGCGCCCTCGGTCGTCGCGCGCACGCCGGTCACGAATGATGCGGCCTGCGCGGAGGTGACGAAGATGCACGCGAGCAAGAGGACGAGCGCGCCTCTGCGGAACGTGACGGGGAGCGTTCGGAACGTCTTCAACATGTTTCTTTCCTTTTGCAAATGGAGGGACATGACTGTCACAGGTCGCCACGCGCTAACGCTCGTATGAGTCCAGAGTCGGGTTCAAGACTACTCAAGCACGCGCCGCACTATACGGCCCACGAAGTCAGGTCGGTTACGGTTTGCCAAATAGCGGGGGCGCGCATTGGTCGCGCCTGAGGCGGATGCGCAACAGAGTTTTGGGCTGCCGGCACATCACGAGGCTTGCAGTTCGGCGCGGGCACGAAGCACAACGCGACTCAGGCTTTCGCGTTAGGGCCGTGCCTGCGCCGAAGAGCTTTATTGCTTGACCACCGTTTGCTCCGGCTTGGCCGGCTCAACCTTCGGCTCGGTCTTCGCTGCTTCCTTCGGCGGCACGGGCGCGGCGGCTGTGGTCAGCGAATCCTTCACGGCATTCGGCTGGCCCAGCGGCTTGAATTCGACGCCCTGTTCGCGCCGGCCATCCGACCAACGGGTCTCCTTGCGGCAGACGAGCCGGTTCTCTTCAATGGCGACTAACATGCCGTCGAAGAACTTCTCGCCCGGATAAATGACGAACGAGAGCTTGATCGGCGTGGCTTCAACCATCGCCGCGTAACCACGCGGTGTGCGGAAGACGCCGGTCAACTGCATCTCGCTCAGCAAGAGCGCGGTGGTCGGCTTCGGCGCGGGTTGCTGCATGTTCATCGCCGTGGCCTTCTCCACTTTATAGGCATCAATGCGCGCCTGAATCGGCGGCGGCGCGATGATCGTTGGCCCCTTCTTCACCGACTTCTTGATTGCCGGCCGCCACGCGAGGAATGGGTCGCGCGTAGTGCCCTTATAAGAACTGTTGGTTTTCTGCTGCTGTTGCGCGTTGCCAGCCACTGCGGCGATCATCAGCACGCACGCGAGTAGCACTGCCTGACGAATCATCTTTATGTGTCTCTTCATAGTCTGCTTCCTGATTGCTTGCGCCGTGAAGGGCTGTAAGACTTCAGACCGACATTATCAATGGGCCGCGGGGGCGGGTTGCGCGGCCGGCGCGGGTGCGCCGGGCACGGCCGGCTTCGCCGTCTGTTGTAACTTCTCCGCCGACGAGTAGTAAGCCGTCAACAGGAATTGCGCGCCGACGGTCTGCCCTGCGCGTTTGAGATCATCCTTCTTGTCGTCAATGCGCCCGATCTTGAAGTCGCTGATCGAGACGATGCGCTGATAGGCGGCCATCTGCGCGAAGAATGCGCCGAGATTGTTGTAGCTGCTGTTGACCTCGATCTCGATGGGCTTGCCGGAATAGAAGTCCTGCTGGAAGTCTTCCTTCGGCGTGAAGCGCTGCACGGACAGACGATTCCGCGCGCGATCCTGTATGCCCGCCAACACATTGGTCAGCTCGCGCTGTTCAGGGAGCAATGCCTTCAAGTCTTCGTAATCGGCTTGCGCGCGGGCATACGCCGCTTTGAACTCGTTCAGCCGTTGCTGCGCGATCTGCGCTTTCGCGTTGCCCGCGAGCAGTTGATCGACCTGCGCCTGTAGCTCTTTCGTCTCCGCGCGTGTGCCGCTGGTGACGAAATACCAGAAGCCGCCATAGACGAGCGCAGCCACGATCAGCATCATCAGGAGTTGCAAGTACCAGGGCTGCTGTTGCAATTGTTCGAGTCTTGACATGACGTTTTAACTTTCCTTCTGCACACTTGAGCGCGGAGGTTGTTTACTTCTGCGCGACTTGCGCGGCGGCCGGTTTCTGCGTCGCTGACACACTCGCCGGCTGGTTGCTGCCGAGCGTGTATTTGCATTTGACGGTGAAGGTCAAGGTCTGCGGCTTCAGCGCCGCCGCATCCTTCTCAGCCGCATCGGTGGCCGTCGCCGCCGGCCCGTCGGCCGGCGGCTTGAGCAGATCGCGCTTCGTCTCGATGCTGACGTTCGTGAACATGCCGCCTGAGAATTCGAGGCTGCGCCCGAACTGCGTCACGGCAGCTTCGTTCGGCGAGTCGCCGGTGATCGTCAAGTTGCCATCTTTTTGCTCAATGCCGGCCAAACGGAAGTCCGGCAGTTTTGGCAGCCGGTCGTTGATCGCCGACAACACCGCGACCGGCCCCTGCTGCGAATCGCGCAGACGTTTGATCGCATCAATGCGTGTCTGCACGTTGCGCGTCTTCGACTCCAGTTCAGCCTGCTCGCGCTTGACCATTTCCATCTGCGCCGCAATCCGCTGTTGCTCTTCAAGCTGCGTCTGCGCGGCGGCTTTCGCCGAATTTGCGGACGAATAATCGAAAAAAATGCCGAGCGTGGTGAGGGCAATGACGACTAACAGCATCAGCTTGCCCTGCATGCGCGGGGTGGCGACGCGCGTTTCGATAGAGGCGAAGCTGCTGGTCTTATCCGTGACCGAATCCAATAAGTTAATCTTGATCATTAGACTTCTACTCCTCTCAACGCGAGTCCAACCGCGACGGCCATTTCCGATGTCACTTCGCGCAGATACTCAGGATCAAACCGGCGTGCGTCCACCTTGATCTTGCGGAACGGATCGAAGTGCTCGACGCTCAACTCGAATCGCTTCGCCAAATATTCAGCGAGGCCCGGCAGTTTCGCGCAGCCGCCTGAAAGCAGAATCTTGCGCACGGATGACTCGCCGTCTTCTGAAGTTGCGCGATAGAAGTCGAAAGTTTTCTGAATTTCGAGGGCGAGGATGTCCGAGACGGTTTCGAGCACCGGGCTGATGTCGCGTTGCTGCGCGCCATCGGGCTGCGGCCCGCCACGCTTGACCGCCTCCGCCTGCTCGAACGTGAGACCCAACTCTTTCTGCAAAAGGGCCGTGTACTGATTGCCGCCGACGGAAACGTCACGCGTGAACACACTGCGGATGCCATGCAGGATATTGATGTTCATCGTGGCTGCGCCGATGTTGAGCAGCGCCACGATCTGATCGGGCGTCGGCTCGTAGTTGATCTCGTAGCAGTTCTGTAAGGCGAATGCGTCCACGTCAATCACGGCCGGCTGCTTGCCCGCGAGTTGAATCACCTGTTTGATATTGGCCACGAAGTCGCGCTTGCAGGCTGCCAGCAGCACTTGCAACGAATCGGGGTTGCGCCCAATCACCTGATAGTCCAGATTCACATCAGTGATCTCGAACGGGATATGCTCTTCGGCATGCCAATCAATTGACTCTTCCAACTCTTCCTGGCTCATCGGCGGCACGAGGATGTTCTTGACAATGACCGAACTGCCGCTCACACCCGCCGCCACGCGCTCGGTCTTGATCTGCTGCGCATTGAACACACTGGCGATAGTGCCGGAGACGGAGTTCATCTCCATGATTTGCCCGTCAACCACGCTATCGGGTGGCAGTGCCTCAAGCCCTAGCGAAGTCAACATGAGATTGCCGGGCTTGCCCGATAACTCGACGGCCTTGACCGAGCTTGAGCCGATGTCTAAACCGACCAGATTTTTCTTTGCAGTATTTTTGCTGAACATGCGGTTACCTGTTCCTTGCAGTCTGTTGATTGCGGCGGCGGCTGGCGCGGCGCAAGCGCGCCCGGATGCGGCGTGCGCGCACGCGCGTGGTGCGCGAATGTTGGGCGGGACGGACAGCGACGTTACTCATCATTATGTCGTGGCGCGAGTGGTGAAGACCTACACTTGCGTCGGCTGCACTCTCTTGTGAGCGCTCAGCGTTTGCGAAGAAAGTTGCTTGCACGATCAGCGACATGGCAGCGACATGGACTTCCGCGCCGTGCGGTTTAGGCGAGAATGGAAGGGGTTAGTTGGAACGAACCTTGACGTGATCCTTGCGGCGGCTTGCGCTGCCAGCAAGTCTTCCCTTCGGCAACCCGGCCGAGTCAGTCGCGTCTGTGCGCAACTGACTCCCGTCGGCTTTGCGACCTCCGCTCACACGGAGTGTGCCTTTCTCGGTTGAGTGTCAAAGATGGCGGCGTTTCGGGCGCGTCTGAATTGTCGCTGGTGAAGCTTACTCGCGGATGGGGACTAGCATTGCGAATTGCTTCTGTCTCAATAGGAGCGGGAGCCGCCTACCCGCCGACACTTGAGACTATAACCCACGGTGTTTGTCACTGTCAATTACAATTTTATATGTTTAACTTATAGTGGAGATGGAGTTTATTTCCGGATAAAGAGCCTGTCAGGAAATAATTCTGGAAAGGCACGACCCAGCTTCCAGAAGTACTACTCCCTAACCACCTCGTGGATTTCCAGCGTCGGGACATTCTCGACTGTGGCGATATTTGGCGGCCACATGTCCGACTGAAAGTTTTTAGCTGCATCCCAAGCGCGCTATGCGCGACATACATTTCTACCCGTCAATTCATCGGTGCACATCATGCTTATGCAAATTCTTGCGCGCTACAGACGCGGCGGTTAGGATGCTCGCATGAAGCATTGGTTACGTAGACTCTTGCTGACCGCGAGCGTGCTTATTTTGCTCCTCGCTGCGTGGCTCTGGTGGAATCGCCCGCAGCTTGTGGATATGGCGGCTTACGCGCCCGCCGATGCGCTTATCTTTCTGGAAGCCAACAACCTGCCCGACATAGTCAATAGTCTGACAACCACCGACGCATGGCGCGAGCTTGCGCCGCCCGCCGGACTCAGACAAAGTCTGGGAGCATTTGGTTGGCTGAGCACTTTGGCCGCGTGGACGGGTATCGGGCCGGCAGAGGCCGTGGTGCTGGCGCGTGCGCAGGTGGCAATCGTGGTGACAGGCTTCGAGGCCGCTGAAGAACCGGAACAGGCGTTGCACATCAAACCGCGCGCGGCCATCATCATCGAGACGCATACGGGCAAGCGGCGCATGCAACCTACGGTCGAGAAGCTGCTCGGCGATTTCGCGCGCCGCGCATACGGTGTGACTAAAGTTGAGCGCAAAGACGCGGGTGACACATCGTTCGTCACTTGGCTGAACCCACGCGGTGGCTTGCCGATTGTCGCGGCCTTTGCAGACACTGTTGCGATCATCGGAAACGACGAAGCGACGGTGCAAGCCTGCCTCGCAGTGCGCCGGGGCGAGCGGACCGCGCTCATGAGCGACCCGCAACTCGCGGAAATGCGCGAGCGCATGCGCGCTGACGAGACGCTCGCCTTCGGCTACGTCCCCGCTGCGGGCGCGCATCGCCTGCTCGCTGTCGCCGCGCTCGCCTACGCCGGCCAACTTGCCAGCGATCAGCGTGCGCAGAGCGCCGCCGCGATCCTTTTGCCGCAACTCGCCAATAAACTGATCGGCGGTGCGGCGTGGGGCGTGCGCGTCAGCGATGGCGCGGTGATAGATACATATTTCATCGCCGTGCCGAGCGGGCCGCCACCACGTCTAATTGAAGCATTAACGGCCGCGGCGCAGCCGGCGGCCAGCGTGGCCACTCTGCTGCCTGCCGATGTATATCAACTAACGCGCTACAGTTTCCACGAGCCTGCTGCGACGTGGCGTGAGTTGCATGCGGCGCTCTCGGCGAAACTTGACATCACCATTGCCCCATTCGTCGGCCGCTTTCTCGACGAAGCACTGAAGCCCTTCGGCATCGCTGAGCCGCGCGAATTCCTCAGCGCTGCCGGCCCTGAACTAGCAACTGTGCGGCTTGATGAAACGGGCACACGCTTGCTATTCATCGCGCAGGTGCGTGACCGCGCGGCGCTACAGGCACAGGTAAAAAAACAACTTGGCAACTTACGGGTTGAGCGAAGCGCGGATGCGGAGTTGTGGGTGAGTGTGGATGAGGAGCGTGGCGCGGCTTGCTTCGTAGGCGAATATCTACTGCTCGGCAGTGCTGAAGATTTACGCCGGTGTCTGACTGCGCACTCGTCCGCACATACGCTTGCCGCCAACAACGCCTTTACACGCGCCGGCCAAAGCGCAGCAGTGGATGAGCCGGCCGGCATCATGGCCTACTTCGATGATCGCGCGGCCACGCGGAGCTTCATTGCCCTGCTAGCGCGGCAGCGGCTGTTGCGCGGCAGCGCGCCTGACGATGCAGCCTTCAAACGTGCGCTCGATGCGCGGGCCTATGCGGTCAGCGCCACGCGCCCGGTTGTAGGTGGGTTCGAGAAGCGCACACGCTCCGCCTTCGGCCAGTTCGGAACGATTGCCGGGCAGTTCGCAGTTGATGCTGGTAGATGACGACTGCTGCGGGCTTCGTTTATTCGCTGTCGGTCGCGTAGTCGAAGGGGTGATCCGCGAGGCCTGCGCGCATGTTGATCTGACTGAAGAGGGCTTCGAGGAATGTGCCGAAGCGGTGGAGCACGTTCATGCTTTCGGTTGGATCGGCGGCGTCCTTCAATTCTTGTACAAAACGCTCAAACGCTTCCCAGTCTTTAAACATCAAGTGCGCCATGCTGCCCGTCTGGAATGCGTGTATGCGGGCCAGCAGCGGGGCCAACGGTTGAGCTTCAACTGCCCGCTCGGCGCGACGTACATGTTCGAGTAGATTCCACAACTCGCGGCGCAGCACGAGCGACTGTTCAAGGCGCGTGCGAAACGTCTGAAAAAGACGAGCGCCATCGAAGGCGGGATCGAACCCTTGCGCGAGCGCGACGATGATCTGTTGAAAGCAATCGCGCAGTAGCCCGTGCGCGTTCTCACAACGCGCATAGATCACAACCGGGTCGCGCAATGCCGACAGCCCGACCAATTCATGCGCGAAGACCTTGCATAGCTCCATGCCCATGGCATAGCTCGCGCTATCCAGTGCGGACTGCACCGATGCGCCTAACTCTTCCGCGCGCAAAGCACGCTGTTCGATCAACTCGATCAAGGTACGGGCTTCTTCGTGCGCCAGCGTGAAGAGCGGTAGCGTTTGTTTAAGTGGCGCGTCTGCGCGCAGCGTCTCCTCGACGAAGCGCAGTTCGTCAAGCAGGAGTGTGAGGCGCGCGAAAATGGCGTGCATGTCCGCGCCCAGTGTGTCGGGCGCGAGCCGTTCAGTCAAAGTAAACAACTCAGGTTGTTGTTCGAGCAGGGTGTGCGCTCGTTCATTTAACAATAGCCTACTCGCGCCATCAGCCTGTTCGAGTTCGCGTGCGAGCAAGCGACCTAAACTGCTCCATGCATGGAAACTGACGCGGGGCGCGCTCAGCAGTGCTTCGCAGAGGCCGTGTCCGTCGCCGAGCACTTCAAGCAGTTGCACGGCCGCACCGGTCGCTGGGCCGGACTGTTCCATATTCAAGGTTAGGTGATCTGGCGCGCTAGGCGACTGCGAGTTGGCACTTCCGTGCTTCTCCGTTTGGAGAGATAGCAAGAGGCGCAGGCAACGTCGTAGCGTCTGCTGGGCGATCCGCGTCTCAAAGGTGAAGTCGCGATTTAAGAGTTCGGCGCGATCAGTTTCGTTGAGTGGATGGTTAGTCAAATTGAAGAAACTGCGGAGCGCATGCAGCCATAGACCAAGTTCGCGCACATGCGGTGCGGCGTGTGCCGATGCATGTACTTCCGCGGAACTGCGCGGTTGTAAGCCGTCAGATGTCATCGAGACATTAGTTGTGCTGGCGTCGCTGCCGTCCAATTATGCGATCCCTCCGGTGTAGCCAAGCCGCCTCGTGGGGCGCGTTTGTGCGACCTGATTGTAAGCGCGAACACTGGCGCACGGCAAAAACTTTCCGCGCTTTGTTATGATGCGGCGCTCGCGCAGAGACCGTTACGCAACCTTGAGGGGATATGACAGCGATTAAATCCAGCCTACCAGATCTGCTTATAGCAACTAACAATGCCGGCAAGCTGCGCGAGTTTATTTGGCTGTTGCGTGAGCTGGCGGTGCATTTACGCAGCCTCGCCGAGTTTCCACATATTCCGGAGGTGGCCGAGACCGGCAATACGTTCGCTGAGAATGCGACCCTCAAGGCCCAAAGTTACTGCGCGCAGACCGGACTCTGGACACTGGCCGACGATTCAGGGTTAGAGGTGGATGCGCTCGACGGCGCACCCGGTATCTTCTCAGCCCGTTACGCTGGTGCGGGCGCGACGGACGAGTTGCGCCGAACACGCTTGCTCGCGGAGTTAGCCCGGACGGGCGATGTCGAACGGCGCGCACGCTTTGTCTGCGCTATTGCGCTGGCGCAACCTGATGCACTCACGTCTGCACTGTTCGTCGGCATCTGTGCGGGACGCATCACCCATCTTGAGCGCGGCCGACACGGCTTCGGCTACGATCCGGTGTTCGTGCCTGATGGTTACGAGCAAACGTTCGGTGAATTATCCGATGAGGTCAAACAAAATATCAGTCATCGCGCACGCGCCTTGACGGCCGCGAAAACATACATGCTTAAACAAATGGGCATAGTGGCTTGACCGTGCGAGATCGCTCTGGCAGAATGCGCCGCAGGTTGTTCAGGCCAATTGCATAGCTAGTGTTTGAGTTTTAGCGGGGCGTAGCACAGCCTGGTAGTGCGCTCGGTTTGGGACCGAGAGGTCGAGTGTTCGAATCACTCCGCCCCGATTGTCTAGTTGCGAAAATCCGCTCGGTCGCATCCAGGCGGGCCGCGCCGCCCAATTTTTTTTCGCACTAAAAAGGTCAATTATCGGCTTTTTTTGCAGACGCGAAGGGCTTGGGTGTGATATATGTGCTTCCACAAGCTTTGCTCAATCTTCCCGATGCGCAGGAGGTAGTTAGACTTCGAAATGGTGACTAAAGCAGGCAAGAAACGCATGACGCAGTCCGAAGTACTCAACCATTTTGCCGAGAAATTCGGCATGAAACGCACACAGGTGCGCGAGTTGTTCGACGAACTGGCGAGTTTGGCTAGTGTTGAAGTGAAGACCAGCGGCGAGTTCGGTTTACCCGGCTTCGGTAAGCTGGTCCTCTCAGAGCGCAAGGCGCGCGAAGGGCGCAACCCGCAGACCGGCGAGACCATTCAAATCCCGGCTAAGACCGCGCTGAAGTTCCGTGTTAGTAAAGCGATGAAGGATACCGTTGTCCCAAAGAAGTAAGCATCTTTAAATCGCCCCCGTTCGCCTTCAACCGACCGAGCGCGCCGCCTGCGAGCTGGCCCATGTTTTTTGCGCCTGACTCGCAAGCGGTATTGCGCTTTTCAAACCCCATCATTTTCATATCCCCTCAACTTAGCGACCAAGACTCGGCTTTCGCACGCACATAGTTGCTACTCAGACTCGGCCGTCCGTAGCAGCTAACTACAGGTGCTTTAACACTTTACCCGTTCACCAGCAATTTTAGAGAGTTAGCTCTAATAGGGAGAATAATTTTCTGGCTATTTTTGATAGATTCGATTAAAATTCCTTTTTCTGTCAGCCCACAACTTTTCAGCCGGGTTAGCCAGAGTAAGTCTCTAGCGAGTTTTCGTACGTGCGAAGTGTTCGGAGAATGTAATCGAAACGCATCCAAATGCGCCGCACGGGCATCTAGAGTTAGTCATTAAATTAATGTAGTGCTGCCACCTTTAATGCGGGCGGACTGCAAAAATAATAAGGAGTGACCGAAGAAAGTGAACTTGAATCTAACCTTACCGCTTGAAGAGCGGCTGCAAATGATTGATCACATCCAGGCGCGGCGGTTCTCGAAACTGACCGGTCCTACAATTGCCCTCGCCACCGAAGGCATCATGCGCCATCTGCGCGCCTGTGACAAGATGGACGTGAATCCGGATGTCGCAGCAGTGCGCGAGATTATTGACGACGCGCTGAATGGCCGTCGCGTCTATGCAGAGCCGGTTGTGCCCGGCCGCTACGCAGCTTGATCTGTCCTTTAACCGCAAAGCTAAACAAACATTGAACAGGCTATTGACCTTTGTAGGTCAACAGCCTGTTTTCTTATTCCGACCGGTAGCTTGTTGGGCCGCAATAACTCCCACCCAACATCTCAGGCAAACAGATTACGTTGGAGTCGATACTGCATTAACGCCATTAGGCTGATAGCATCTGTAAGCTCGCCATTTAGCCCTAGTCGTAAGGCCTCATGAAGCGGTATGCGGCGGACGCATAACTGTTCCGTTCCCTCAGGCTTGTGTTCGCCCTGTGTAAGCTCGGTGGCAAGGAACCAGATGGCCAGTTCATCCGAGACGGAATTCGACAGGTGCGCTGTGCCCATTCTCTGCCAGCGTCTCGCCCGCAGGCCGGTTTCCTCCGCCAACTCGCGTTGGGCTGCAAGCAAAGGGTCTTCGTCAGCCGCACAGCCGCCTTCGGGAATCTCCCATGAGTAGCGGCCCAGCGGGTAGCGATATTGCCCGACCAAATACACGTGGTCATCCTCGACCGGCAGCACGCCGACCGCTATGTGTTTGAAATGGACGACGCCGTATATGCCGGGCGCACCATCTGGCCGTATCACCCGATCCTCGCGCACACTGAGCCACGGGTTCGCATAAACTTCACTCGTCGCCAGTGTGCGCCATGGATTCTTTGTCTCTTCATCCATTGCTTAACTCAAACTTTTTGAACGAATCAATCTTGCTGGCACCAATTCATACCTCTAAAGCGCAATCTACCACAGGCGCATTTGCTGTGGTTATACATAATCATGCATATCCGCAACTTGTGGATTTAAACCATGAATTGACGACATCGGTCTGCGGCGTGTTAACATTATCAGCGTTTCGTTCACGCGCTCCCGTAGCTCAGTGGATAGAGCATCTGCCTTCAAGTAGGAGCCTATGCGGAGAACAGTAATCCGCTTAGTGGAGGGTGCTGTATCGGTGAATCTCTAAAGAAGCCAACGCGGCTTCCATGACAACACCGAGGAAACCTTGGACGCAATATACAAGGGATCCGTAGAGGCCATACGCATCCAGGCTGAAATGCCTAAGATATGGTCCAGACCACAACTCAGTTGTGCGAGGTCAGGGAAACCTGGAGTGGTAAGCTAAGCAGAGGGTCGCTGGTTCGAGTCCAGCCGGGGGTATTTTTCCTGCTTGATGGGCGCGCTTGTCAGCGCATCACTTGCTTCGGTATGATGTGCTTGTCGGGCTGACAAAAAAGTTTGTGGCGGCTATAGCTCAGTCGGTTAGAGCGCCTGTCTGTGGCACAGGAGGTCGAGGGTTCGAGACCCTCTAGCCGCCCTTTCAGAATCAATAATTTAGGGTAACCATTATGGTTGCCCTAAATTATTTGTGTGCCTATAGTGTGCCAGATTCTTATTGTGTGCCCGTTTGCTTGAAAAGGATGCTTTCAAGCTTTTCGGTCGCAGCCTCTTGCATGGACGGCAAAACATGCGAATAAACGTCCAACGTGAGCATCGCGCTTGAGTGTCCTAGCCTTTCACTGGCAACTTTGGGATGGACGCCTGCTGAGAGTAGCAGCGTGGCGCAAGTGTGGCGCAGATCGTAAAGCCTCAGAGTCAACGGTAGCTTGG
>JANMAD010000689.1:0-5447 GCA_031359515.1 Acidobacteriota bacterium
AACGGCGTCGTGATCGCGCGGGCGCGCATACAGCCGTTCATCGTGACGCTGGCCATGATGATCGCGGCGCGCGGGTTGGCGCTCGTCTATACGGGCGAGCAGACGGTGCGCGTGGACAAAAGCGCGCAAGGATTTACCGAACTTGGGCGGGGCACGCTCGACGTAGCTGCGTTCTCGCTCCCCGTTCCGGTCATCGTCCTCGTCTTCGCTTACGCTGTTGGCTGGCTGGTGTTGAATCACACGCGCTTCGGGCGACACGTTTTTTCCATCGGCGATAACGAAGAGGCGGCGCGGTTGATGGGCTTGAACGTCGGGCGCGTGACGATGGGCGTCTATGCTTTGAGCGGCGCGCTCGCCGGGTTGGCCGGCGTGATCCTCGCGTCGCGTTTGGGCGCGGGGCAACCGGTGGCGGGGCAAGGCTGGGAGTTGGATGCGATTGCGGCAGTCGTCGTCGGCGGGACGCTGCTAACGGGCGGACAGGGCAGCGCATTGTTTACGTTGGTGGGCGTGCTGCTGCTCGGCGTGATCTTCAACATCTTCAATCTGGAAGGCAGCATCACGCCCTGGTGGCAACAGGTGTTGCGTGGGTTGATCTTGCTCGCGGTCGTCATCGTGCAGAACCGTTTGAGTCGGCGGACAAAGATAAACTGAAGATGCCGGGCGGTCATTACAACGAGACGCAACGCGGGGCATTCGCGCGGCAGGTGCTGGCCGATGGTTTCTGTGTGCTGCCCGCGCATTTCCCCGCGCTGTTGCTCGAGGCGTGGCGCATGTCCTTCATGCCGCTCCTGGAAACGCACATCGCGCGCGAAGGGCATCTGCAAAATCGCGGCCCGGCGCGCTACTACGTGACGCTGCCCTTCATCCCGCCGTTTGCCGACCCGCGCATCTACGAAGACGAGGACGTGCTGGCCATCGTCACATGCCTCGTCGGCACGGACGCGGTCATGTGCCAACTCGCCACCGATACGCCGCTCGTCGGCTCGGACTATCAAGACATACATCGCGATACGCCGCCTCTATTTCCGGAAACCGGCCAAGAGACGCCGCCGTTCCAACTCGCCGTGAATTTCCCGCTCGTCGCGGTCACGGCGGAGAACGGGCCGTTAGAGGTGGCGCGCGGCACGCATCTGCTGCCGAAAGCAGAAGCCTTACGACTGCTCGCAACGGGTGAACGAAAACTTGAACCGCTGCTCATGCAACTCGGCGACGTGCTGATCCGCGACGTGCGCGGCTTGCATCGCGGCACGCCGAATCAAACAGCCACGCCGCGCCCGATGGTCGTCATCGGCTACAGTCGTCGCTGGCTCTTTCGCCCCGAAGTCTCCATCCGCATCCCGCGCGCAACTTACGACACACTCTCCGAGCGCGCACGCTTGCTGCTCCGCTTCAACCCAATCGTCGAAGCGGCTGACGCCGCCGGGCCGGAGAATTATCAATCCTTCGCATACTGAAATCATAAGTGGAAGTGGCTCAGCCCGACGTTCTCATGTCGGGCTGAGCGTGCAAGCGTTGTCCGGGCAAGCGTTACTGTGGTTGCCAGCCCAGCCCCTTCCTTGACTCTCCCGCGATGCGCCGGTATCATTTCAGTTTTCGGCTACCCCTCGTGTTCGTATCTGAGTCATCATGTTCGAGTCACTGTCCGACAAACTGAAGCGTACGCTGAAAAATTTGCGCGGTGAGGGCGTCTTGACGCCCGCGCATGTTGATGCCGCGTTACGCGAAATCCGCCTCGCGCTGCTGGAGGCGGACGTAAATTATAAGGTCGCCAAAGAGTTCATCACGGCGGTCAAAGAGAAGGCGGAAGGGCAGCAGGTTTGGCAGGAGTTGAAGCCGTCGGAGCAGGTCGTCAAGATCGTCTATGACGAATTGGTGAGCTTGCTGGGCGGCACATCGTCGCGGCTCGTCTTTACCAAAACGCTCCCGAACGTCGTCATGATCGTGGGCTTGCAAGGCTCTGGCAAGACGACCTCGACCGGCAAGATCGCAATGTGGCTCGCGAAGAATCAGGAGCGCAAGCCGCTCTTGGTCTCGACGGACGTGAACCGACCGGCGGCGCGCGAGCAGTTGAAAGTGATCGCGAAAGCGACGGGGCAGTCGCTCTTTGAGAAACCGGAATCGAACGACGCGGTCGAACTGGCGCGCGAGGCTTACAAGTACGCGCAGCAGACCGGCTACGATACTTTGCTCATTGATACCGCCGGGCGACTCCACATTGACGAAGAGTTGATGGGCGAGTTGCAGCAGATCAAGGCGGAGACGAAGCCCGTCGAGATTCTGTTCGTGGCAGATGCGATGACCGGGCAGGACGCGGTGCGTTCGGGTGAGCAGTTCCACGCGCAGATCGGCATCACCGGCGTGGTGCTGACGAAGATGGACGGCGATGCGCGCGGCGGCGCGGCGCTCTCGATCAAGCAGGTGACAGGGCAACCCGTGAAGTTCGTCGGCGTCGGCGAGAAATATGACGCGCTCGAACCGTTCTATCCCGACCGCATCGCGCAACGCATCCTCGGTATGGGCGACGTGCTGTCGCTGATCGAAGAGGTACAGTCGAAAGTCGATCAGTCGGAAGCAGAGGCGCAGTTACAGAAGCTGCAAAAGAACGAGTTCACGTTGGACGACTTTCGCGGCCAACTACGGCAGGTGAAAAAGCTCGGCTCGTTCTCGAAGATCATGAAGCTGTTGCCGGATCAACTCTTGGGCGGTCTGGGCATGCCGGATTTGGACGAGGAGCAGACCGCGCAGATGGAAGCGGAATTGAAACGCACAGAGGCGATCATTGATTCGATGACCGTCGCAGAGCGCAACGATCATCGCATCCTGAACGCGGGTCGTCGTCGCCGCATCGCGTTGGGATCGGGCGTGACTGTCGCGGAAGTTAATCAACTGATCAAGCAATACACGGAGATGCGGCAGATGATGCGGCAGTTCTCCGGCGCAGGGTTATTTGGCGGTGGTGGTAGCGGCGGCGGCATGAAAGGGCGCATGATGCGCCGCATGGCCGGCATGATGGGCATGCCCGACATGAGCGGGCTGATGGGCGCAGGCGGCGGCAACGGCGACATGGACGCGCCCGCGTTGCCCGCTGCACCCGGCACGGGACGCAAGAAACGCGGCAAGAAAGCGCGGCACAAGAAACGGAGATAGCTATTAGCGTTTAGCTATTAGCTAAAGACAAAAAGCTGAAAGCTAACTGCTAACAGCTAACATTGGAGGAAGACAAAGTTGTTAGCCATTCGATTGATGCGTATGGGCGCGAAGAAGAGACCGACGTATCGCGTCGTAGTCAAAGAGAAATTGTCGAAGCGCGATGGCGCGTACCTTGAGAACGTGGGCACGTATAACCCGACGCGCGAGCCGGCGGAAGTGAAGCTGGATATGGAGCGCGTGCAATACTGGATGGAGCGCGGCGCGCAGCCGACCGAGACCGTGCGGCAGTTGATCAAGGGCCAGACGAAGGCGGCAGCAAGCGCAACGACAGAAGCGGCCGCAGCCTAAGTTCTGTCTACTGCGCTCGTTCGCGCAGAGTCGTCGTCTTTAGCTTTGTTCATCGCAGGTTAAGCGCATGAAAGAGACCGTCGAAATGATCGTCAAGGCTTTGGTGGACGATGCCGAGGCGGTGGACGTGCGCGAGATCGAGCGTGAGAAAGCGATCTTGATCGAAGTGCGCGTGGCGGTGGGCGACATGGGCAAGTTGATCGGGCGACAGGGCAAGACCGTGCGCGCATTGCGCTCGCTGCTCTATGCGGTGAGCATGAAGCGCGGGCGGCGTTACGTGCTCGACATCGTGGAAGAATGAGCGGGGCGGAGGAAACGCCAGTTGCGGCCGACGATCAGATCGCCGTCGCGCGCGTCGCCAAGCCGCGCGGCTTACGCGGCGAAGTGGTGGCAGAGTTGTTAACCGACTTCCCCGAACGCTTTGAAGGCTTGAGCGAATTGATCGCCGTCACGCCGACAGGCACGCGCCGCCGTTTGACGCTGGAAGAGAGTTGGCTGCACGACCGCCGCATCGTGTTAAAGTTCGCGGGCTACGACACGCCCGAAGCGGCGCGCGAGTTGGCCGGTTACGAATTGACCGTGCCGGCCGCGGATGCGGTTGAATTGGCCGAAGATGAGTTTTATGACTGGCAGTTGGAAGAGTGTCAGGTCGTGACGGTCGCAGGTCAGGAACTGGGGCGTGTGCGCGAAGTCTTGCATACGGGAGCCGCGCCGGTGTTGCTCATCACGGACGAGCAAAGCAGACGCGAACATCTGATCCCGCTCGCGGCCAGCATCTGCGTCGAGATCGACATCGCGGCGAAATTGATTCGCGTCGATCCACCGGAAGGACTGGTTGAATTTTAGATTGCGGATTGCGGATTGAAGAAAGCTGTTTTCTAATCCGCAATCCGAATTCCGCAATCCGCAATCCGATGTTGCGCTTTGACATCATCACGATCTTTCCGGGGTTTTTTCGCACGGTGTTTGATTTCGGGATCGTGCGGCGGGCGCGTGCGGCCGGGCTGGTTGAGATTAACGCGCACGACCTGCGCGCGTGGACGAGCGACAAACACCGGATGGTGGATGATCGACCGTTCGGCGGCGGCGACGGGATGGTCTTGAAGCCCGATCCGCTTTACGCAGCGGTCGAAGCATTGATGGGCGCGCAGGCGGCGCACGAGTTGACGGGCACGAAGCGACGCATCGTGTTGCTTTCGCCGCAAGGCAGGGTCTTTGAGCAACGGGTCGCGGCCGAGTTGGCTGAGGCCGAGCAGGTCGTATTGATCTGTGGTCGTTACGAAGGCGTGGATGAGCGCGTGAGCGAGATGGTGACGGACGAGTTGTCCATCGGCGATTACGTTTTATCGGGCGGCGAGCCGGCGGCGCTTGTGTTGGTGGACGCGACGGTGCGGCTCGTGCCGGGCGCGTTGGGCAGCGAGACTTCGGCGGTCAACGAGTCGTTCTCCGAGGGACTGCTCGACTTTCCGAACTACACGCGGCCCGTTGAGTTTCGCGGGCGTCGCGTCCCGGAAGTTCTGCTCGGCGGACACCACGCGGAGGTCGCGCGCTGGAGGCGACGAGCCGCGCTTCGGAAGACTCGGCGCAACCGCCCCGACCTATTCGAGCGCGTCGCTCTTGACGACAACGAGCGCGCGTCAATCGAGTTAGAGGAAGATTGAACTTTTGATCTGAAGCCGGTGGCATCCTAAAGTACGGCCCGGCTATAAACGGAATAAAGCTAAAAGCTAATCGCTAACAGCCAGCAATTGAGGTGACTTATGAATCGCTTGGACAGTATTGAGAACGCGCAGTTGCGCTCGGACATTCCCGTCTTCGCGCCCGGCGACACGGTGCGCGTGCACGTCCGCATCAAGGAGTCGGAGACCAAAGAGCGCCTTCAGGTGTTCGAGGGCATCTGCATCGCGCGCAAGGGCAGCGGCGTGCGCGAGAACTTCACGGTACGGAAG
>JANMAD010000007.1:0-3754 GCA_031359515.1 Acidobacteriota bacterium
TGAGTTGGCTGTTATCAAGTCGCACGGCAGTACACGCCCCGCCGCGCAACTTGCGCGCAATTATATAACGGCTGCCGAGCTTACACAGGAGACTGATGTCAATAACGGGAGTTCGCTGCCAGCTTATACGAAAATTCTTGCGCCCGGTATGAAAGATTTTTCCGGCCATACGTTCAGGGGCTATGCGCACCGACACATCTGCAAACTTGTGGCGGCCGGCCCCGCTGGCCCGCCACGAAAACCGCGTAGCGCCCGTCGCCCGTAGAGCCAACGCCGGTTCGCCCTGCCAACAACGGCCGAGAAGTTCGATAATGCATGTTATTGTCTCCATCGCACGGTCAGCAGTCGCACCTATCTCGCCGCGACATGAAGCACATCGCCGGTAAATCTTCGGAGGTTAAAACGATGAACAGATGGATTAACGTTTGCGCGCTCGCAATGTTGTTGCTGGCCACGTTCACACAGGCATCCGCCGACGTGGCCAGACCAAAGGAAGCGCCACCCACAGACGCGCAGAATGCGAACGTCACAACGCGCATGCACATCATGCCGGATACTAAAGCGACCGAGGCCAAACTGGTTATCCCACGCGCGGTCTGGCAACAGATGCGCGCCGGGCTTGACGGCCACGACGCGCAGGCGGCCGTCGCCGCGACCGCGCGCTTTCGCAATCTCGGCAGCGCGCAGACCGCGATGGCGGGCATCTTTCTCTCGCTGGCGTTCGCCTGCGGCGGCGTGTGGCTCGTGCGCTCACGTAAACAGACCGATAAGCTGACGCGCGTTGCGCTCGGCGTGGCCGTGCTGACCCTGTGCAGTGCCACTGCGAGCATCGCTTATGCCAACGCCGGCCCGCCGCCCGTCGCTCGTTCCTTGACCTCGAAGATTTTAGTTGAGCAGGCGCAGTGGTACGGCGTCTACGGGCAGGTCAAGATCGAAGTCGTCGAAGAGGGCGAGCAGATCACGCTCGTGCTGCCGGCGCAAGCGCGCGGCGCAAGTAAAGACTAAGGCGGACGGATGCAGCACATCGCCGGCCATCAATTCTCGCACGCACGCGTCGCACGCAACTCTGCGTTCGCGCCGCGCTTCTTCCTCGCGTGTCTGAGCTTCTGCCTGCTCGCCGCGCTGCTGATCGGTTGGCAGCCGCTCCAACTCTCCATCGCCACCGTCTTCCTGTTCGCCGGCCCGCATAACCTTGTCGAGTTGCGCTATTTCCTCGCGCGCATGCCCGCGCGTTGGGGCAGATCGAAACGCTTCTACACGGTGGGCCTCAGTGGCGTGGCGCTGCTGACGACAAGTTATGTGCTGCTGTATGCGCTCGGGCAGTCGTGGTACTTGAACGAGACGGCGTGGACGGTGAGCATCGCGTTGTGGAACACGTGCTTGCTGCTGTGGCTCAGCGCGCTCGTCTATTTGCGCGGGCGACAGATGCGCGGGCGCGATTGGTCATGGGTGTTCGCAATCGGGTTTGCCTTGTGCGCGTGCGCGTGGGCCGCGCCCGTGGGGTTCGCGTTGGGGCTGGTCTATCTGCACCCGCTCGTCGCGCTCTGGTTTCTTGATCGTCAACTCAAGCGCACGCGTCCGCAGTGGCGCAAGACGTATCACCTGTGCCTCGCGGCGTTACCGATCATACTCGCGTTGCTGTGGCTGCGACTCGCGCACGCGCCCAACCTGCCCGCCGACGATGCGTTGTCTTGGCGCATCGCACAGCACGCGGGCGCTAGTCTGCTGCCCAATGTGTCGAGCCGGCTGCTCGTCGCCACGCACGTGTGGCTGGAGACGATCCATTACGGCGTGTGGCTCGTCGTGCTGCCGCTCGCCGGTCTCGGCGCAAGTTTTTGGCGCACGGACAAGATTCCCTTGGCGGCCCGCCGCAATGGTTGGCCGCGCATGGTGCGCGCGGCCCTCGTCTGCGGTAGTTTCATCGTGCTGGCGCTGTGGGCCGGTTTCGCCGTCAACTACACAACCACGCGCGATATTTATTTCACCTTCGCCATGGCCCACGTCCTCGCCGAAGCGCCGTTCCTCATACGCATGCTGTGAAGCACAGGCAAAACACGATTGCATAGCACACTGAGCAACATAAAGCGCGCGGGCAACCACCTACTCCGGCGCGAGCAAACGGCCGCTGCATTCGCGCGTGTGCTGTTGCCACTATTGGCTATGCATTTCGCCGGGCGCATTGCGTGCGGCTTCGACTTGGCCGCCGAGCCGACGTTGCCCACTTCACGACCGGGCGACCTCTGGCTCTTCCTGCCCGCCGGTTATCTCTTCACCGTGGCCCTTGAGACGCCCGTGCTGCTCTGCGGTCTCTCAAAGCAACTAACGTTCAGACAACGCCTCTTCGCGGGGCTGTGGCTCACAGCTTGTACATATCCGATTGTCGTACTCGTCCTGCCGGTCGTATTCGCCGCCGCGCCGCGTAGCCTTTATCTCACGGTGGCGGAAATATTCGCGCCCGTCGCCGAATGTGCATTGTTCTGGCTGGCGTTTCGCCAACAGCTTGACGCGCACGCGCGCACGAAGCTGCGCAACTTCGCCGTTATCGTGCTCGCCAACCTCGTCTCGTTCACCGGCGGCGAACTGCTCAATGCCACGCGCTGGTTCGGACTGTTCTAGGCGCGCGACGCGAGCATTTGCTATAACGAACTCGCTGCGGCGCACACCTGAAAGGAGATAATTTATGCGGAAACTCGGTGCGACCTTACTGTTTGCCATGCTATGCACTGTGCTGGCGCTACCACAAGACCGGCAACAGAATGAGCAAACGTGGACGATGGATTTTCGCTTGGAGCAGGACGAGTTGGCCAGCACGGGGCGCAATCCTTATTTCAGCCTGGAGCCGGGCTACACTTTAGTGCTCGCGGCCGGCCGCGAGCAGTTGACCATCACAGTGCTAGACGAGACCCGGCAGATCGCCGCTGTCACGACCCGCGTGGTGGAAGAGCGCGAGACGAAGGACGGCCAGTTGGTCGAAGTGTCAAGGAACTACTACGCCATCAGCCGGCGCACGAACGGCATCTTTTATTTTGGCGAGGACGTGGACATGTATGCGGGCGGCAAGGTCGTCAGCCACGAGGGCGCGTGGCGGGCGGGTGTGAACGGCGCGCGGTTCGGGCTGATGATGCCCGGTCAACCGTTGCTGCGTGCGCGGCACTATCAAGAGATCGCGCCGCGCGTGGCGCTGGATCGCGCCGAGATAGTCAGCCTGCGCGAGCGCCTTAGCACGCCTGCCGGCGAATTCCAGGATGTGCTCAAAGTGGCCGAAACGACGCCGCTCGAAGCAGGCACGGTGGAATACAAATACTATGCGTGGGGTGTCGGTCTCATCCAGGACGGCGCGCTCAAGCTGGTCAAATACGGCAAGTCCGACTAAGCATACCCTTGAGCAAAGAGCCGCTAATTACGAGTTGGCGGACAGCGTCTGAGGCAAGGTCAAGTTCTGACTTTTACAGTTTACCGCCCCGCTGACGCATCTGTTTCGCTTCGGACGCTACTGGGTACGGATTTTCCTTATCACGCAACAGGTTTAATACATCAATGGTTTACGTGCTAATGCGTCCATTGTGTTTTACTGCGTCTTTCCGTCTCTGCTGTCAGGGTTGCAGTCAATCTAAGTCGACCTTTAATACCTGATCTATGCACTGAAGGGCGCGGCCGTCACCGAACGGCCGCGCCCGCCCAAGCAGAAAGGACAAACGCTAACCAAACTAACCAGTCGTGTTATTATCCACCCCCGGCTTGAGCGCTTGGTACG